>NZ_JBXWRV010000009.1:0-125372 GCF_059613065.1 Ruegeria sp. BHSC026
GCCGCGCGCCTTCTCTTCCGGCGCACCGTCAATCTGGTCATACGCCTTGAAGTCGCCGAAATACTTGGTGATCGCTGCGGTCAGCGTCGTCTTGCCGTGGTCAACGTGGCCGATCGTGCCGATGTTGACGTGCGGTTTTGTACGCTCAAACTTTTCCTTTGCCATTCCTCAGGCGCCCTTTGCGGTTTGGGGGACCCTTGGTCCCGGTTTGCATCTGCGCGCGCGAGATATTGGGTTCACAACGGAAAATCAAGCACAACCATCAGGAAAACGGGCGTCAGGCCGGATTTTGTATGGCCTCGCCCGACTCAAGCGGCTGGATCAGCCCCGGCCGCGGGTCGAACCAACCGTTTTCTTTGTGTTCTTCGGCCAGCCATTCCTCGACCCGGTCGGCGATCTTGAGGGCCAACCCGCTCATCTGCTCTTCGCGGGTGCGGCTGTTGCCCGACCCCACGACCGCACTGTCACTGGTGGTGTCTTCCAGCACTTGGAATTGCTTGCCCTTGGCCAGGAACTGCTTCTTGCCCACATCATAGACATTGACTAGGACGATGGCGGTGCTCTTGGGGTTGTAAATCACCGGGATGCCCGGCGGCGCCAGCATGTACCCTTCGAGGCTGATGCCGATATCATATTCCTGGGTGCCCTGATACCGGCCCAGCCGGATGTCCACGGCCTTCTGGATCGCATCCACCCATTCCTGCGGGGTCGCGTCCCGGCTCACCGGTCCTTGTACCGCCTTTTCCGCATAGGCATAGTTGACCCGCAGCTTGAAGGCGCCAAGGTCCTCGGGCGCCTCGTCAACCAACGTCTGGGTGCAGGCCCCGATCATGGCCAGTCCGGCAAAAAGTATCAGCAGTTTGCGCATGGGTTCCGTCTCGATAGGGCCTGTTTTTTCCTGATCTAGCGCACCGATGCGGCCTGTGCCAAGCCGTATCGGCAGTTTTCGCCTGCAGGCCGCAACCGCATCACGAGAACTTGTAGTCGCGCGGGAAGCCGTAGGGCGGCTTTTTCCCGACGCTGGCCCGCTTGGCCAGCCACGGCGACATGTCAGGCTCGTGCCGGGTCTTGTCGCCGCCCATCGACCATTTCAGACCCTCTTCCCAGTTGAAGGTGGTCAGGTCGGACAGGCCGCCATCCAGTTCCAGAGTGCCCTGCCGGCCCCGCGCCATGTTGTATTTCTGCAGACGCACGCCCTTGCCCCGCGTCATCTCGGGCAGTTCCGAGACTGGGAACACCAAGAACTTGCCGTTCTGCGACACCACGGCGACGTGGTCGCCCGCGACCGGTTTGCAGATCACCGCGCGCTCGTCATCCTTGACGTTCAACACTTGTTTGCCGTTGCGGGTCTGGGCCAGAACCTCATCCTCGGGCACGATGAATCCGTTGCCCGCATCCGAGGCCACAAGCAGCTTGCGCCCCGGCTTGTGGATCAGGATGTCGACGATCTGCGCCTCGTTGGGCAGATCGACCATCAGGCGCAGCGGCTCGCCCATGCCCCGCCCGCCGGGCAGGTTCGCGGCGCTGACCGTGTAGACCCGCCCGTTCGAGGCAAAGATCAGCAGCCGGTCGGTGGTTTCCGCGTGGAAGATGAAACGCGGCCCGTCGCCGTCCTTGAACTTCAGTTCGCGGTTCAAGTCGATATGGCCGGTCATCGCGCGGATCCAGCCCATCTGGGAACAGACCACCGTGATCGGTTCGCGGTCGATCATCGCCTCGAGCGGCACCTCTTCGACCGCGCCGGCCTCGGCAAAGCGGGTGCGGCGGGCACCGCCCTCGTAATCCTTGCCGAACTTCTTCTTGGTCTCCTTGATCTGCTCGGCGATCCGCGCCCATTGCAGGGACTCGTCGGCCAGCAGATCCTCAAGATCGGCACGTTCCTCCATCAGCTTGTCGCGCTCGCGGATCAGCTCCATCTCTTCGAGGCGGCGGAGGCTGCGCAGACGCATGTTCAGGATCGCGTCGACCTGAACCTCGGTCAACTCGCCCTCGCCCGGCGCGGGCGAGACATAGTCGGCCTCGCTGGAGGCGCGGACATGGTCGATGCCCCAGTTCTCGCGCATCAGGGCGGCCTTGGGGTCGTCGTCATAGCGGATGATGTCGATCACCCGATCAAGGTTCAGGAAGGCGACGATGAAGCCCTCCAACACCTCCAACCGGTGGTCGATCTTGGCCATCCGGTGACGCGAGCGGCGCAGCAGCACCTCTTGCCGGTGATCGAGGAAGGCGCGCAGCACCTCCTTCATCGAGCAGACCTTGGGCGTCACCCCGTCGATCAGCACGTTCATGTTCAGGCTGAACCGCAGCTCGAGATCCGAGTTGCGGTAGAGCATGTTCATCAGCACCTCGGGGTCCACGTTTTTCGAACGCGGCTCGAGGATCAGGCGGATGTCGTCGGCGGATTCGTCGCGCACATCGCCCAGGATCGGGATCTTCTTGGTCTGGATCAGCTCGGCGAGCTTTTCGATCAGCTTGGATTTCTGGACCTGATACGGGATCTCGGTGACCACGATCTGCCACTGGCCGCGGCCCAGATCCTCGATTTCATATTTGCAGCGCAGCCGGAACGAGCCGCGCCCGGTGCGATAGGCCTGGGCGATGTTCTCGGGCGGCTCGACGATCACGCCGCCGGTGGGGAAATCCGGCCCCGGCACATAGTTCAGCAGCGTGTCGTCACGTGCGTCGGGCGTCTTGATCAGATGCAGGCAGGCGTCGCACAGCTCGGCGATGTTGTGCGGCGGGATGTTCGTGGCCATGCCTACGGCGATCCCCGACGCGCCATTGGCCAGCAGGTTTGGGAAGGTCGCCGGCAGCACCACCGGTTCCTGCAGCGTGCCGTCGTAGTTGTCGCGGAAATCGACGGCATCCTCGTCGAGCCCCTCCAGCAGCGCCTCGGCAACGATGGTCATCCGCGCCTCGGTATAGCGCGAGGCCGCCGGGTTGTCGCCGTCGATATTGCCGAAATTGCCCTGCCCATCCACCAGCGGGTAGCGGACGTTGAAATCCTGCGCCAGGCGCGCCATCGCGTCATAGATCGCGGCGTCACCATGCGGGTGGTAGTTACCCATCACGTCCCCCGAGATCTTGGCCGACTTGCGGAACCCGCCCGAGGAACTGAGTCGCAACTCGCGCATCGCGTAGAGGATTCGCCGGTGAACCGGCTTCAATCCGTCACGCGCATCGGGCAAGGCCCGGTGCATGATGGTCGAAAGCGCATAGGTCAGATAACGCTCGCCAATTGCCCGGCGCAGCGGCTCCGCCACCTCGCCCCCCGCGTCGGGGGCCTCCATATTGGGGTCGTCAATCGTGTCGTTCATAGATGATGTGATACGATGCCCGACGCCCTTGGTAAAGCAATCAGCGCATATTTTGCTGGGGACAAGTCCGGCTTTTTGCAACAGGGGGACCCAACCCCGCGATTTCCCCCGACTTTCGACTCGGGCGCGCGATTATGGTAGTATCTCAACCATTGAATGCTGCCGATTTCTTTGTTGATGCGATTGCCGGGGGATGCGCCATGACGCGCCTGATTGTTGTTACCTTCGCCGCCTTGGGCTGGGCCTTCTACGTGATGAGCGGAGGCCCCGATTTCGAGCCGCGCGGCACACGCGCTGCCACGCACAGTCTGGTTACCCAAGCCCGAACCGCTGACCGCTTGGTCGCCGCGAAGCCGACGGAGCTTGTAACCCGCGCCGTTGAGCGCCCTGCAAAACCGGTCGAGCCAAGGCCGGAGCCGCTGCCCGTCGCGCAGACACCCGATGCAAGCGCCGTGTTGGCGCAGGTCGCCGCCGGAATGGGCGCGTCCCTTGCGGGCCTGGAAAGCCAGGGCCAGACCTTCTCGCTGGCATCGCTTGATGAGACCCCACCCCCGGCGCTGCGCGAGACGCCCGTCGGCCCCGAGGCCACACCAACCCAAGTGGCACCCGCACCCAAGGACATTCGCGAAGTGTCCGGCACACGAGTAAATATGCGCGACGGCCCGGGCACGATCTATCCGATCATCGGCAAGGCCCGGATGGGCCAGAAGGTCGAAGTGCTGAGCGACTCGGGCACCGGCTGGCTGCGCCTGCGCGTGTTGCCCGCGCAACAGGTCGGATGGATTTCCGCCTCATTGATCCGCAAAACCGCGAATTGACGCGATGCCGTCATTGCCCTGCCATGTTCCCCGCAATAGCTGTTGCTGACGGAAAGCCACGGGAGCGACATGCAGAAATCCATCCTCATTACCGGGTGCTCCTCGGGTATTGGGCTGGACGCGGCACACGGAATGCGTGCACGCGGCTGGCGCGTTTTTGCCGCGTGTCGGCAGCAGCGCGATTGCGACCGCCTGCGTGCCCAAGGCTTTGACAGCCCACGCATCGACTATACCGACACCGCCAGCATCACGGCTGGCCTTGCCGAGGTTTTGGAGGCCACGGGCGGCGCGCTGGATGCGCTGTTCAACAACGGAGCACATGGGCTTCCCGGCGCCGTCGAGGACGTACCGACCGAAGGCATGCGCCATATCTTCGAAACCAATGTATTCGGCTGGCACGAACTGACGCGTCAGGTGATTCCCGTCATGCGTGCGCAGGGGCATGGCCGCATCGTCCAGAACTCGTCGGTTCTGGGGCTGGTCGCCTTTCCGTGGCGCGGTGCCTATGTGGCCACGAAATACGCCATCGAAGGCCTGACCGACACGCTGCGGCTGGAACTGCGCGACACCGGCATCAAGGTCATTCTGATCGAACCCGGCCCGGTCACCTCGAAGCTGCGCGAGAAGGCCATTCCGATCTTCGAACGGTTCATCGACTGGGAAAACTCGGCCCTACGTGAGAAATACGAGGGCGCGCTGCTCAAACGGCTCTACGAGGACAGCGGCCCCGACCGGTTCGAGTTGCCCGCCTCGGCCGTAACGAACAAGCTGGCGCGCGCGCTCGAGGCGAAATCGCCCAAGGCGCGCTACTATGTCACGACACCCACTTACATTGCCGGCTATCTGCGGCGCGTGCTGCCGACCGGCGCCATCGACCGGATCCTGTCCCGCATCTGAGGCGAAATTACCCGTTCGCTTTTACCGCCTGTCCGGCTAGATGGTTCGGCAACGGAACAAAGGCGCGAATGAGGGCGAAATGGATATCTTGATGGGTGTGCTGCTTTTGGCGATGGCGGCGGTCGTCGTCGTGCTGGCGCTTGGTGTGGCCAATTTCGGCAAGGGCGGCATGGAGGCCGCCAAGAAAAGCAACAAGATGATGCGGCTGCGCATCCTGTTTCAATTCATTGCCGTGGTGCTGATCGTGCTCTACGTCTATTTGCGTGGACAGGGAGTGCAGTAGATGGTCGTTCTGAACAAGATTTATACCCGCACCGGGGACGATGGCAAAACCGCGCTGGGCAATGGCGAACGGGTTGCGAAATACTCGGGCCGCGTGGCGGCCTATGGCACTGTGGACGAGCTGAATGCCTTTGTCGGCGTGGCTCGCACCGAGGCCGAGGGCGAGGTCGATGCGGCGCTCGCCCGCATCCAGAACGATTTGTTCGACCTGGGCGCTGACCTGTGCCGCCCCGACATGGAAAAAGACGCCGAGGCCGATTACCCGCCCCTGCGGATCGCCCCGGCCCAGATCGACCGTCTGGAAACGGAAATTGACGCGATGAATGCCGACCTCGAACCGTTGCGCAGCTTCATCCTGCCGGGCGGATCAAAGCTGGCGGCGCATCTGCATGTCTGCCGCACCGTCTCGCGGCGCGCCGAGCGCCTGGCCGTCGAACTCACCAACATGGAGCCGGTGAACGAGGCCGCGGTGAAATACCTCAACCGCCTCAGCGACTGGTTCTTCGTGGCAGCCCGCTGCGCCAACAACGGCGGCCACGATGACGTCTTGTGGGTTCCGGGCGCGAACCGCTGAAAGCGCCACAACGTCCAGTGGACGGTGTGGCGACCGGAATAGCGAAGCGCCGGCCCGGAGGGCGGGCGCAAACCGCTGGAACCCTAGACTCTTGAATGCGTTTTCGCACCATCCGGCGCGGCAAAACCGCCCATCGGCCGGGTAACAATATTTCGTTCCTTCACGTCAAAAAGCGTGAAACGCGACGTCCCCACGACATGACGTGACGATTTTGCCCTGTCCCGACGCCCCGCAAGGCGCTATCTAGGCCGACGAGAGCATTGGTGGAGTCGCATTGCGGCTTGCCGTTTTTGTAAGGAGCGTACGCAAAAATGAAGGTACTTGTGCCTGTCAAGCGCGTGATCGACTACAACGTGAAAGTTCGCGTCAAGGCGGACGGCAGCGGTGTTGATCTCGCCAATGTCAAAATGTCGATGAACCCGTTCGACGAGATTGCCGTCGAAGAGGCGATCCGCCTGAAAGAAGCCGGCAAGGCCGACGAGGTTGTGGCCGTTTCGATCGGCGTCAAGCAGGCGCAGGAAACGCTGCGCACCGCGCTGGCGATGGGTGCAGACCGCGCCATTCTGGTGGTCGCCGCGGATGACGTCCACCAGGACATCGAACCGCTGGCCGTCGCCAAGATCCTGGCCAAGGTAGTCGAGGAAGAGCAGCCGGGCCTGGTGCTGTGCGGCAAGCAGGCGATCGACAACGACATGAACGCCACCGGCCAGATGCTGGCGGCACTGCTGGGCTGGAGCCAGGGCACCTTCGCGTCTGAGCTGGACATCGAAGGCGACACCGCCAAGGTCACGCGTGAAGTTGACGGCGGTCTGCAGACCATCAGCGTGAAGATGCCCGCCATCGTCACCGTCGACCTGCGCCTGAACGAGCCGCGCTATGCGTCGCTGCCGAATATCATGAAGGCTAAGAAAAAGCCGCTGGATGAAAAAACCGCCGCCGATTACGGCGTCGACGTCACGCCGCGCCTCGAAGTCGTCAAGACCGAAGAGCCGCCGGCACGCGCCGCTGGCATCATCGTGGGCTCGGTCGACGAGCTGGTCGGGAAACTCAAAGAAGCGGGGGCTGTGTAATGTCTGTACTTCTGCTTGCCGAAGTCAACAATGGCGAACTGGCTATGGACGCAACCGCCAAGGCGGTCACCGCTGCCAAGAAGCTGGGTGACGTGACCGTTCTGGCCGCGGGCGGCTCGGCCGCCGCTGCCGGCGAAGCCGCCGCCAAGATCGACGGCGTGTCCAAGGTGCTGGTCGCCGAAGACCCGTCGCTGGGCCACCGTCTGGCCGAATCGACCGCCGCGCTGATCGTCAGCCTGGCCGACGGCTATGAGCATATCGTGGCGCCGGCAACCACCGACGCCAAGAACGTCATGCCGCGCGTGGCCGCGCTGCTGGACGTGATGGTGATCTCGGACGCGTCGGGCGTGGTGGATGGCTCGACCTTCGAGCGCCCGATCTACGCGGGCAACGCGATCCAGACCGTCAAGTCGAACGATCCCAAGAAGGTCATCACCTTCCGCACCGCCAGCTTTGATGCGGCCGGCGAAGGCGGCTCGGCCCCGGTCGAGACCGTATCGGTCGGTGAAAACCCCGGCCTGTCGGAATGGGTCGAAGACAAGGTCGCCGAAAGCGACCGCCCCGAGCTGACCTCGGCCAAGGCCGTGGTGTCGGGCGGCCGCGGCGTCGGCTCGGAAGAAGACTTCAAACTGATCGAAGCCCTGGCCGACAAGCTGGGCGCGGCGGTTGGTGCCTCGCGTGCCGCAGTTGACTCGGGTTATGCCCCCAACGACTGGCAGGTGGGTCAGACCGGCAAGGTCGTGGCACCGGATCTGTACATCGCGGTTGGCATCTCGGGCGCGATCCAGCACCTGGCTGGCATGAAGGATTCGAAGATCATCGTCGCGATCAACAAGGACGAAGAGGCTCCTATCTTCCAGGTGGCCGATTACGGCCTGGTCGCCGACCTGTTCCAGGCCGTGCCGGAGCTTACCGAAAAGCTGGCCTGAAAAAGCCCGACTTCGAAACGATCAAGGCCCGCCGATTGGCGGGCCTTTCTCAGTCCAGATCCCGGATCGCGGACAGCAACCGCTCGGCAATAGCGCGATGCGTGGCCGGTCCGATCATGTACTCCGCCATCGGCTGCTGCATCGTGCCGAAAAGCATATCCTCGAGATCGTCAGACTCACCCGATGGGCGCACCTCCATCTCGATCTTCCCAGCACAGTGCCGCGCCAGTTCCGAGACCATCGAGGCGGAGACCTTCACCGTTTCCGGCAGGCTGAGGTGCTGCGCGTCGGGGCTGTGCACCATGTCCAACCACAACAGGACGACCGGCGGTTTTACCTCGGTCAGAAAATCGCTCAGCTTGGTCAGCCAGCCCCGCCTCAGCGAGTCTGCCACCATTTCGAAGCGGGCATCCTGAAACTCGGCCAGTCGCAAAATCAGATGTCGGACGAAGTGGATTTCGGCGAAATCCACCTCGGGGTAGAGCGCGCGCAGATCCGCAGTCGCTTCAAGCACCCTGTCATTGCGCCGGACGTGCACCCTATAGAAAGGGTTGGTTTGGCCCAGAATCCCCGGCAGCTGCAAAACACATGTCTTGGCGTTGTTCATTAGGTCCAGTAGACAGGTGTCCAGCGTCAGCCCGTCGACTCCGCAAAACAGGCTGCCTAGGTTGATGCATGGCATGTCGAGCTTGTCGTCGAGGACAGACGGAAATGGGCGCGCAACGAAACGGCCAAAGGTTTCATCGGCGCCAACGCAGGCCAGATATGGTCGGTCCAGTGCCAGTTTTGGCCCGCGATACCATCGCTCCGAGCCTGCATAGCGGCACAGCGGCTCTTCGGCGCTCAGCGCGCCGGATTCGTGATAACTCATGTCATCCACCCATTTTCTTCACCCGGATGCCATTGTCGGGCCACAGGTACTAAGAAAATCTCAATGGTCGACTTTTACGCGAATTCTACAGGTCACTGCCCCTTGCCGCCCTGCCCGGACTGCCGATAAGGTCGCCCCTGAACCTCAACGCAAAAGGCAGCTCAGCATGGACGTGAAATCAGTCGGAGTGATCGGCGCTGGTCAGATGGGCAATGGAATCGCTCATGTCATGGCGTTGGCTGGGTATGACGTTCTGTTGAACGACATCAGCAAAGAGGCGCTGGATTCGGCGCTTGAAACGATCAGCGGCAACATGGCCCGGCAGGTTTCGCGTGGGAAAATCACCGAAGACGACATGCAGGCGGCACTGTCCAAGATCAAAACCACGCTGAACCTGCCCGACATCGGCAAAACCGACCTGGTGATCGAGGCCGCGACCGAGCGCGAGACGATCAAACAGGCCATATTTGAAGACCTGCAACCGCACCTTCTGCCGCACACAATTCTGACGTCGAACACCTCGTCGATTTCGATCACGCGGCTGGCCAGCCGGACAGACCGGCCGGAACGTTTCATGGGCTTCCATTTCATGAACCCGGTCCCGGTGATGCAACTGGTCGAGCTGATTCGGGGGATCGCCACCGACGAAGAGACCTTTGCCACCTGCAAGACGGTGGTGGACCGGTTGGGAAAGACCGCCGCCAGCGCCGAGGATTTTCCGGCCTTCATCGTAAACCGCATCCTGATGCCGATGATCAACGAGGCGGTTTATACGCTGTATGAAGGGGTGGGCAGCGTGCAGTCGATCGACCAGTCGATGAAACTGGGTGCCAACCATCCGATGGGGCCATTGGAACTGGCCGATTTCATCGGGCTGGACACCTGCCTGGCCATCATGAACGTTTTGCATGACGGGCTGGCGGACACCAAATACCGCCCATGCCCGTTGCTGACGAAATATGTCGAGGCAGGATGGTTGGGGCGCAAGACCGACCGCGGGTTCTATGACTATCGCGGCGAGGTGCCCGTTCCCACACGCTGACGGAACAAGGGGGCCAGCCCCCTCGCCCGGATTTCATCCGGGCTCACCCCCGGGATATTTATGGCCAGATGAACTCGAGGGTCACGAAGTGCGCGATTGGCCGAGCGCCAAGGTGTGCTGGCGCAGCCAGGCCATGAAGCCACGGGGGTCTCGTTCAAGCAGCTCCATGTCAGCATCGGAAATCGGCTCTCCGATTACCGGCGATTGCGGCTTGTTGCAGGAGCGGACGATTTCGTGCAGCAAGAGGCCCTGACGCAGAATCGGCGACAGTTTGTTGGCGATCTGGTACCAGCGGGAGTTGCTTCCCGGGAAGAAGATCGGCAGGATCCTGGCCCCGGACCGGCGGATCATCTTGGCGGTGAACACGTTCCATTCACGTTCCTGCGCAGGTCCGAACCAGGTGTCAGATGACATCACTACCCCCGACGGAAACAGGGCGACGACTCCCCCGTTCTTCAGATGTTCCATCGCCTTGGCGCGCATCTCGAGCATCTTGGGCTGGGCTTCAGGGTCATGCGGGAACGGCACCGGGATCATGAAGGAGGTCGCCGCCTCGTCGAGCCCGGTCAAGACTGAGCGGGTCAGGATACGATAGTCCTGGCGAACGCGACCGATAAGTTCTGCTAGGATCATGCCATCCACCATCCCGTGCGGGTGGTTGGCGACAACCACGACCGGACCTTCCTTGGGAATGCGCGCGATCTGGTCCTCGGGCGTGGTCAGGTCGATGCCCATGGTCCTGAGCGCGCCGCCCCAGAACTTCTGGCCACGGTAGTTCTCGTTCTGCTTTTCGAACTTGTTGACCATCCGCAGGATGGTGAGCTTGCCCGTGCACCACTCGATCGCCTTGATCGCGGTCGCGGTCCAGGGATCGTCGAAAGAATTTGCGTAGGTCAGCGTTCTGCGGTCGTAGACTTCGCCCTGTTGCGACGCCCCATCCGCAACCGGGCTTGTCTTGGTTTCGTGCGTGGTTTCCGCCAATTCCTGGTCTTCCCGTTCCTGTGTCGCGGTGCCGGGCTCAGTACCCTTCGCCGAACTTGTCGTTCACCAGGGCTTCCAACGCATCCGCCAACGCCTCAGCATCCGGCCCGGAGGTTTCGACGTCAATAGTGGTTCCGCGCGAGGCTGCCAACATCAAAAGCCCCATGATGCTGTCGCCCGAAGCGGACAAACCGTCCTTCGACACCTCGGCGCGGGCGTCAAAGCCTTCGACCACCTCGACCAGCTTGGCCGACGCGCGCGCGTGCAGCCCTTTTTCATTGATGATTTTCAAAGTTCTGGTGGCCATGTCCATTCGATCCGGTCTCAGTCCAGCGTCACATTTTGCGTATTGATGTACTTTCGTCCAGCCTCCATCGCCTGGCGAACGGCATCGCCTACGGGCAGGTGGCGGCTTTTGGCCAGCTTGATCAGCATCGGGAGGTTGGCTCCGTAGAGGATTCGCCGGTCCTGCGGCGCACAGGCCCGCAGGCTGAGATTCGATGGACTGCCCCCGAACAGATCGGTCACGACGACCACGCCATCGCCGACATCCACCGCATCGGCAGCGCGGCAGATCTCGGCCTGTTTTTCCTCGCGGTCATGATCCGGCTCGATCGCGATCGCCACCAGCCCGGGTTGCCGGCCTACGACATGCTGCATGGCCGCCAGGTATTCCTGTGCCAATCCGCCATGCGCCACGATTACAATTCCGATCAATCCGGCCTCACATTCAACGATCGACGTTCCATTTCCCGGTGCCTAGTTGCCACCGGCTGGCCCCTGTCCGCAAGGGCCTTTGCAACGGCCTCGGCCACCGCGACCGACCGATGCTGTCCTCCGGTGCATCCGAAGGCGACCGACAGATGGGCTTTTCCCTCGGCCCGAAAGGCCGGCAGCAGAACCTGCAGCAGGTCGACGACCCGCTCGAAAAACGGAGCATAGTTCATGTCAGACTGTACATAGGCTGCCACGTCCGGATTTCGACCATCCGCCGAGCGAAGTTCGGGGCGCCAGTAGGGGTTGGCCAGAAACCGGCAGTCGAACACCATATCGAGTCCCCGGGGCAGCCCCCGCTTGTATGAGAACGACTCGATCGAAACCGCAAGGTGTCGCCCCCCTTCCGGGGCGAACCAGCGTTCGACCTCTTCGCGCAGCTGATGGATGTTCAGCGTGCTGGTATCGATCAGTGTATCCGCGACCTCTCGGATGGGGGCCAACAGCTCTTTTTCCTGGTGGATGCCGGTTTCGGGGCTGGCATCCGCCGCGACCGGGTGGCGTCGCCGGGTTTCCGAAAACCGCCGCAGCAGCACCTCGTCGCTGCAATCCAAGTACAGCGTGGTCAGATCCACCTGCGCCATACGACCCAGCTTGGCGACCAGTTCGATGAAGCCGATGGTCGAGAAATCACGGTTGCGCGCATCGATGCCCAGCGCAAGGGGGCGGGTGGGGCCGGGCCCCTCCATCAACCGCATGAGCAGACCCATGGGCAGGTTGTCGATGGCCTCATAGCCCAGGTCCTCAAGCACGTGGATGGCGGTCGAACGCCCGGCTCCGGAGGGGCCGGTCACCAGGACAACGCGGCGCTGCGTGTTCATTTGCTGGGCCATTGCGGGTCGACTCGTCCCATCTTCATCAGTTGCATCAAGGCTGCCGCCAGATTGGGCGTGTCGGCGGCCCGAAGCAAGGGCAAGGACTGCCCCAACAGAGGAAACCGCATCGGTTCGGGCAGGCGCTTGGGTTCGGGACGGTCCAGATCGACCAACCAGCGCACGGGCGTGGTCTTGGCTACCTCGGCGCGCAGCAGCCCGATGCCGCGCGCCTCGATCAGGCCGCGTACTGGGTCAACCCCATCGGCCATCACGTGGTGCCCGTGCAGCCACAGGGCGATCCGGTCATCGCCGACCAGCCAGGCGCCATGGGCCATCATCTGCAAAGCCAGCGCGGATTTCCCCGCGCCCGAACGCCCTAGGATCAGAGCCCCGTACCCGCCGACCGCGACGCACGAGCCATGCACGACCACCCTGCCTGCGACCGGGTCCTGCGGAAGATCTCCGATGCCCATGGGTCAGACGGGCAGGCCCACGACAAAGCGCGCGCCCAACGGATCCGATGTCGGGTCGGCGTCGGTCGGCCGGATGTTCTCGGCCCAGATTACGCCGCCATGGGCTTCGACGATCTGCTTGGAAATCGCCAGTCCCAGCCCCGAGTTGTTGCCGAAATGCTCGGGCGGGCGTTGCGAATAGAAACGCTTGAACACCTTTGTCAGCGCCTGATCGGGAATGCCGGGCCCGGTATCCTCGACCACGACCAACACCCGGTTTTCGCGCTGCCGCACCCAGACACGGATCGCGTCCCCCTTGTCGCAGAACGAAATGGCGTTGGTGATCAGGTTGACGAACACCTGGGCCAGACGCGCCTCGAGCCCGTTGACGATGATCGGCTTCGCCGGCAGATCGGTGATGTAGTCGATCCCCTTCGACCGGGCGTCCTCACCCAGATATTGTCCGATGTTGCCCAGCAGCTTGAGCAGATCGAAGGGCTGCTCCTCTTCCTTGACCAGTTCGGCATCCAGACGCGAAGCGTTCGAAATGTCGCTGACCAGCCGGTCCAGCCGCCGAACGTCATGTTCGATCACGCCCAGCAGTTTCTCGCGCTGGTCGTCGCGCTTGACCATCCGCAGGGTGCCGACGGCCGATTGCAGGCTGGCCAGCGGGTTCTTGATCTCGTGGGCGACGTCGGCCGCGAACTGCTCGTTGGCGTCGATGCGATTGTACAGCGCCGTCACCATGCCACGCAGAGCCCGGCTCAGGCGTCCGATCTCGTCCGGGCGGGCGCTGAGGTCGGGCATGCGGATGCGCCCCGGATTGACACCCGTGCCCCGATCCTTGCCCATCTCGGCCGCCGCAGCCAGATCGGCCAGCGGGTTGGCGATGGTCGAAGCCAGAACAAGACTGAGGCCGATCGAAACCAGCAATGCGACGACGAACATCTGGAGGATGCGCTCCTGCTCCTTGCGGGCCAGCGCGTCGATCTCGCCGGGCGGACCGGTGATGGCAACGGCACCGATCGGATCCCCGGCCTGCAGGATCGGCGAAGCCGCGACGATCACCGTGTCGCCCATGACGTCGCTAACCGCCTGCACCTGCAACTGGCCGTTCAGTGCGCCAGGCACGATTTCCTGAACGCGCTGGGCCAGCGTCGGGGCCTGATCCTGCGCCGCACCGGTGAAGACCTTGTACAACCCGTTCCAAACCGCGTTCAGGGCGTCACTGATCAGAGTGCTGCCCGTGGGCGCATCGGCCTCGGTCGGGATCAGCCCCGGCACCCTGGCCACGGATGATTCGCCCCGCGTCCATCCGATCAGCGTACCTGTGTCATCATAGACGAATACCTCGCCGCCTTCGGGTATGCTGAGCAACGACAGCGTGTCCTTGATGTTCAAATCCGCCGTCGCCCGAGCGCCCTCGGTCCGCCGCAGTTGGGCTTCAAAGACATTCGACACCAACTTAGCGTCGCCGATCAGGTCGCGTGCCGTCTGCTGGACCCGCTCGGCCCGGGAGTCATCCAGATACAAAAGACCGGCGACGAGGGTCACCAGGGCGATCAGGTTGAACGTGATGATCTTGCGGGCCAGCGGCGAGTTGCGCAACGTGAACAGCGTCCGGCGCGAGCGACGCGCGCGCAATTCGGCCGATTCGGGGTCCTGTGGGATGACCCAGTCATCCCCCAATACGACGCCACCGTCGCGCATTTCGCTGCCCTGCTGGGTGTCCCTCACGAAACCCAATCACCTTTGCTAAAGCCAGTCCGGCTTATTCTTCGTTGTACCGGTATCCTATGCCATAAAGCGTCTCGATGGCCGAAAATTCTGGATCGGCCGCGCGCATTTTCTTGCGCAGACGCTTGATATGGCTGTCGATCGTGCGGTCGTCCACATAGACCTGATCGTCATAGGCCACATCCATCAGCTGATCGCGGCTTTTGACGAAACCCGGCCGCTGGGCCAAGGCTTGCAGCAACAGGAACTCGGTCACCGTCAGGGACACGTCCGTGCCTTTCCAGCTGACCGCGTGGCGCAACGGGTCCATCCGCAGGTGGCCCCGTTCCATGACCTTGGTCTCGCCGGGCGCCGACGCCGACGCATCGCCCGAGATCGCTTCCTGCCGGCGCAGCAAGGCGCGGATCCGTTCGACTAGAAGACGTTGCGAGAACGGCTTTTTCACATAGTCATCCGCCCCCATGCGCAGACCCAGAACCTCGTCGATCTCGTCGTCCTTCGAGGTCAGGAAGATGACCGGCATCTGGGTTTTCTGACGCAGACGCTGTAACAGGTCCATGCCGTCCATCCGGGGCATCTTGATGTCCAGAACCGCCATGTCGGGCAGTTTCTTGTTGAACGCATCCAGGGCGGCCTGCCCGTCATTGTAGGTTTCGACCTCGAATCCCTCGGCCTCGAGCGTCATGGACACGGACGTAAGGATATTCCGATCGTCGTCCACCAGTGCAATCTTAGACATAGGGCTGCCCTCTACCTGCTCACTGAAGTTATCTTGTGCTTTTGTAGGGCATTCTTGGCTTTTTTAAGGCCGCGAATCAATCCGGATGTACGAATCGCGCCACATTGTTCACGAAGCTGAGACAAAAAGGTCGTAACGGATGGCCGAAAGTGGTCGCGCTTTCCGACAGGAAATTCGTGGTTGCGCTAAACTTGGATGTGATGGCGCTAACTGTGCCAAACCGTCCTGTTCATGCCTTTGGCGCCCATGTTAAGACACGAGCATCCGCCGGTTTCCCGGCAAAAATGCCCAAAGTGCGCTGAAGGATTTTTCCGGCGCCGCCACAGGAGAAGACACGCATGACATCTGGACGGGTTAACCCGCAATTTCGCCTCGAAGATCAGGGCATCGGGGGTCTGGGCAATGTCTATTACAACTTCATCGAACCGGCGCTGATCGAAGAGGCCCTCAAACGGGGCGAAGGCACGCTGGGCAACGGCGGGGCCTTCCTGGTCTCGACCGGCAAGTTCACCGGCCGCTCACCAAAGGACAAGCATGTGGTCAAGACCGACAGCGTGGCCGACAGCATCTGGTGGGAAAACAACGCCGCCATGAGCTCCGAGGGCTTTGACGCCCTTTACGACGACATGCTGGCGCACATGCGGGGCAAGGATTACTTCGTGCAGGATCTGGTCGGTGGGGCCGATCCCACCTATGCGATCAACGTGCGCATGGTCACCGAGCTGGCCTGGCACAGCCTGTTCATCCGCCACATGCTGCGCCGCCCCGACCGCGAGGACCTGGATGAGTTCGTCGCCGATTTCACCGTCATCAATTGCCCCAGCTTCAAGGCGGATCCGGCCCGGCACGACTGCCGCAGCGAAACCGTGATCGCGTTGAACTTCGACCGCAAACTGATTCTGATCGGCGGCACCGAATACGCCGGCGAGAACAAGAAATCCGTGTTCACGCTGCTCAACTACCTGCTGCCGGAAAAAGGTGTGATGCCGATGCACTGCTCGGCCAACCACGCTGTCGGCAACCCGGTCGACACAGCCGTGTTCTTTGGCTTGTCGGGCACCGGAAAGACCACTTTGTCGGCGGACCCGGCGCGCGTTCTGATCGGTGATGACGAACACGGCTGGTCCGACCGCGGCACCTTCAACTTCGAAGGCGGCTGCTATGCCAAGACCATCAACCTAAACCCCGAGGCCGAACCCGAGATCTACGCGACCACCTCGAAATTCGGCACCGTGGTCGAGAACATGGTTTTTGACCCCGAGACCCGGGAACTTGATTTCGACGATGACAGCCTGACCGCGAACATGCGCTGCGCCTATCCGCTGGAATACATCTCGAACGCGTCGAAAACCGCTTTGGGCGGCCATCCGAAGAACATTATCATGCTGACCTGCGATGCCTTCGGCGTGCTGCCTCCCATCGCGCGGCTGACCCCGGCGCAGGCAATGTACCACTTCCTGTCGGGCTTCACCTCGAAGGTCGCCGGAACCGAGCGCGGCGTGACCGAGCCGCAACCCACCTTCTCGACCTGCTTCGGCGCCCCGTTCATGCCGCGCCGCCCCGAGGAATACGGTAAGTTGCTTCGCGACAAGATCGCCCAGCACGGCGCCACCTGCTGGCTGGTGAACACCGGCTGGACCGGCGGCGCCTACGGTGTAGGCAGCCGGATGCCGATCAAGGCCACCCGCGCCCTGCTGACCGCAGCTCTGGACGGCTCGCTGGCCGACGCGGAATACCGCAAGGATGCCAATTTCGGTTTTGATGTACCGGTGGCGGTACCGGGCGTCCCCGAAGTGCTGCTGGATCCGCGCCGGACATGGGATGATCAGGCCGCCTTCGACAAACAGGCCGAAAAGCTGGTGCAGATGTTCGCTGAGAATTTCGAGCAGTACTTGCCTTTCATCGACGAAGATATCCGGGCCGTGGCGATCGGCTGATACCGCGCAGACCACTTCAGCAGACGGGGGCCACGCGGCCCCCGTTCTTCGTGTGGCGGAACCCAACGGAACCTCACTATCCCTATGGTTGCAGTTCCGATGTTGCGCATACAAATGCGTTGCTTGGCATGCGAACTTGCGATAGAGAAACTTCTCAACTCGCAAATAGCCCGGCGCTTGCGCACCGGGCCGGGACTGAAGACACACTGAAAATACCTTGAGGGCGACCTGCATCTGTTCACTCACCACAAGAACAGACCGTCTAATCAAGAGTATAGTGGACTAGTAGGGGGCTAGTGTCAACGTGACAGCGGAATGCCGCTTCGGGGCGCGCCAAGTGTTCCACCGAAACTGTTCCACCCAAACGGGGCGTTATGTTGGCAGCAAGAATATCAGGAATGAACATGACCGAAATCTCGAAACTGGCCGAATTGCGCAAACTGGTACACAGCATGGAGCGTACACTGGGTCTCGAGGAACTATCTCCGGTTGAACGCGACATTTATTATGCGGCCGAAGAATTGTCCAAGAACGGTTCCGAGATCCGCACCTATGGATTGATCGAACACACCCTGGTGCAAAGCATATCCAGACCGACTTTTTTCCGCGCACTGAAATCGCTGGTGCAGAAAGGCTATCTGGCGCACAGCGGAAACGCAAACAGGGGCCGCTATATCGTCAATGCGCCGCGTTGACCTGCTGCTGCGCTCGTTCAGCTGAACCTCATGCGATCGTGGATCACTGACACGTTTTTCGCCTCGCTGGCATATGTCGGAGCGTCATTTCTGACGTTTTCGGTTCTGATGCCTCTGCAGAACGTTTTCTTCCCGGAATACCCAAGCCGCGCCAGCCTGCTGTTTCTGCCACATGGCGTGCGGGTTCTGGCGGCCTGGCTGCTTGGATGGCGGGCCATTCCGGCGCTGTTTCCCGGAGTGTTCATCGTATTCGCACTGCTGGGCGGCGCGGATGTGTTTCTGGCAAACCGACTGCTGGCGATTGCCATCGCGGTCACGACGGCACCGGCGGTGTTCTACCTGCTGAAATGGGCGGGGTGGGATCTGTTTCCCGCCCCTGGCCGCAGCCCGTGCTGGGCCTGCATTATGGGGGTCGGTGTGATCACATCGATTCTGGTGTCCATCTTGACCAACTTGGCCTTCGGCAGTTCGACCTCGGAATATGTTGCGTTTCTTATTGGTGACATGTCAGGGCTGCTGTTTTTGATGTTCGGCTTGTATTTCGCCTTTCGCGTAGTCGACCGCCAGACCTGACCGATCACCCGACCAGACCGCGCCGCAACAGGTTTGCACCGGCGACCATCAGCACCAGCAGCGTTGCCTTGCGAAATGTGGCCTGATCGATCCGGTCGTGCAAGCGCAGCCCCAACCACATGCCTGCCACCGCGGGAACTGTCAGCGCCATGGAAAACGGCACCGTATCGGCGCGCAGCACCCCCGATCCCACATGCGCCACGGCCAGCGCCACGGCACCCAATCCGTAAATCACCCCCTGTATCCGCAGCTGCTCGGACTTGGGCGTGTTCAGCGCGGTCAGATAAGCCACGGTTGGCGGCCCCCAAACCCCGGAAATGCCCCCGACGAACCCGGCCATCGCGCCAATCGCAGCTTCGATCCGCGCCGAAGGCCGGGACAGGCTCAGCCCGAACCCCAGCAACTGCATCGCGGCAAAAAACGTGACGGGAAGACCGACCAGCAACAAGAACGCCCGCGCCGGCACAAGGCTGACCAACTGCGCGCTGGCAAGCAGGAACACCAGCCCCACCATCAGGAACACCCGGAACTGCCGAATGGCCGACACCGCCGCCGCACGCCCTTCGCGCAGGGCCTGAAACCCGTTCGTGACCAACGTGGGCAGGATGAGCCCGGCCAGGGCCAGTTGCGGCGGCAGCATCATGCTCAGCCCCGAAACAAGAACCATCGGCATGGCAAACCCGACCATGCCTTTGACCGCACCGGCCAGAAAGGCCACCGCGAAGGCAAGGCAGAGCTCGGGCCAACTCAGCATCGAAAACAGTGTCATGCCCTTAAATAACACCCTGCATTTCTTCTGCATCGCAAAAATCGTTGCGTAATTTTTGGACCTTTTCGACGCATTTTGTGAATTTTTGTTGCGCTGCACTTGCAGCATGATATGACCAGACAACCCAGCAAAGGACGTGATTCATGGCCCATGACGGACAAGATATGACGAACATGACTTCTCAGCCGGTTCTGCCCGATCTTCTGACCCTGACGGGGGCCGCGCTGCCGGCGGTTCAGTCCGTCTTTGACCGGGCGCGCGATGCAGTGCGCGAGATGGTCACGGCCGAGGGTCGCGTCTCGGGCGCCTTGGTCGAAGCGAACCAGACCGCCGCGCATGGGCTGGCCTGGCTGGCCACCTACAACCAGTCGCTGCAGCAGATGCAGAAATGGGCCGAGGCGCTGGACGCCCAGGGCAAGTTTGGCGAGATGGAGCAGTTGCTGCACCAAATCGCGTTTGGTGAATACCTGCACCAAGTCGCCGGCGGCATCCCGATGAACCAGGGCGAGGTCGTGCGCCTGCAGGATCTGGGGCTGGGCTGGGATGCGCTGTCGGGCTTCCAATGCGCCGAGGTGCAGACGCTGATGGCACAGGCCAACAGCCAGGCCGCGCGCAGCCGTCTGGTTCAGCTGATGCAAGACCAGTCCGGGGCCACGATGTTCGGCGCCTCGGGCCTGGATGAAGAGCTTGAGATGATCCGCGAGCAGTTCCGCCGCTATGCGCTGGATCGGGTCGAGCCCAACGCGCACGAGTGGCACCTGAAGGACGAACTGATCCCGATGGAAATCATCGAGGAACTGGCCGAGATGGGCGTCTTTGGCCTGACCATCCCCGAGGAATATGGCGGGTTCGGCCTGTCCAAAGCGTCGATGTGCGTGGTTTCCGAGGAACTGTCCCGCGGGTACATCGGCGTCGGCAGCTTGGGCACCCGGTCCGAGATCGCGGCCGAACTGATCCTGGCGGGCGGCACCGATGCACAAAAGGCCCAATGGCTGCCCAAGATCGCGAGCGCGGAGATCCTGCCCACCGCCGTCTTCACCGAACCGAACACCGGCTCGGACCTCGGCAGCCTGCGCACCCGCGCGGTCAAGGACGAGAACGGCGACTACAAGATCACCGGCAACAAGACCTGGATCACCCATGCCGCGCGCACCCATGTGATGACGCTGCTGGCACGCACCGATCCCGAAACCACCGACCATCGCGGATTGTCGATGTTCCTGGCCGAAAAGACGCCCGGCACCGACGACAACCCATTCCCGACCCCCGGTATGACCGGCGGCGAGATCGAGGTGCTGGGCTATCGCGGCATGAAGGAATACGAGCTGGCCTTCGACGGCTTCCACGTCAAGGGCGAGAACCTGCTGGGCGGCGAGGAAGGCAAGGGCTTCAAGCAGCTCATGGAAACCTTCGAATCCGCGCGCATCCAAACCGCCGCCCGCGCCATCGGCGTGGCCCAAAGCGCGCTGGACATCGCCATGCAATACGCGCAGGAGCGCAAGCAGTTCGGCAAGGCCCTGATCAACTTCCCGCGCGTGTCGGGCAAGCTGGCGATGATGGCGGTCGAGATCATGATCGCCCGTCAGCTGACCTATTTCAGCGCCTGGGAGAAGGACAACGGCCACCGCTGCGACCTGGAGGCCGGGATGGCCAAGCTGCTGGGCGCGCGTGTTGCCTGGGCGGCGGCCGACAACGGGTTGCAGATCCACGGCGGCAACGGTTTCGCGCTGGAATATAAGATCAGCCGCGTTCTGTGCGATGCCCGCATTCTGAACATCTTTGAAGGCGCCGCCGAGATCCAGGCGCAAGTCATCGCGCGGCGTCTGCTGGCCTGAGCGCCAGTACGTCGCGGATTCCCCAACTTGACCCGGACCGGTGCCGGGTCTTTTCTTTTGCGGCAATCCAGTAGTGCCGAATGACCAGATCTGCCGTATTCAATTCACCCAACTCGACCCACCAGACACGATGGCGCGCTAAATTCCCGCTTGGGCCCCGGTACAGGTTTCAGCTAAGTAGCTATCGAACCGCATCATGCTGCGCCGCGGCTACGCAGATGCCGACCTGATCTTTGCGGAGTGACCATGGCGCGCCTTCTGATCCTTGTTCTTGGCTTCCTGCTTGCGGGATGCAGCACGCCGTCCGGCACACCCTCGGGCGATGTTGCCGGTCTGACCCGCGCCATTCAGAACCTCGGCCCCGATGTCCATCCGCAGGAAGCCGCCCGCGCGGCACAAATCGCTCATGACTATGCGCTGCAGCTGAGGGCCGAGTATCGGGTCACCGATCCGGCGATCATTCACAACGCCAAGGTCATCAACGGTTTTCGCGAACGCGGGCTGTGCAATGACTGGGCCGAGGATATCCTGAAGCGGCTGCGGCAAGAGAACTTCCGCACGCTGGACCTGCACTGGATCACCTCGCCGCCGACCTCGTTCCGCATCATCCACCACTCCGCCGCGATCAGCGCCAAGGGCGGCGGGCCCTATGACGCGATCGTGCTGGACGGTTGGCGCAACGGGGGTGACCTGTTCTGGGCGCCGGTGCGCGAGGACACGCGCTACAACTGGCGTCCACGGATGGAGGTGCGCACCGAACTGCTGGCGCAATGACGCCAAGTCGGGATAGAAAGCCCTCATGCTGCGCCTGAGCCTGATCCTGCCCGCCCTTGCCCTGTTGCAATGTGATCGCGACGAAAGCGTCGCCGCCTATGGCGCGGCCGACCGCACCTGGGTGCTGCAGGAAGTTAACGGCCAGTCCTATGACGCGAGCGCCTTGCTGCGCTTTCCCGAAGAAGGCAAGATTGCCGGCAACGCGCCCTGCAACAGCTACTCGGGCACATTGAGCGCGCCCTATCCGTGGTTCGAAATCGCCGACCTGACCGCCACCCGCGCCGCTTGCGCCGGACTTGAGGCCGAAGGGTTCTATTTCGCCGCGCTGCTGGCGATGACGCAGTCCGAGGTATCGGGCGACGTGCTGATCCTGCGCAACGAGGACGGGCACGAGATGGTGTTCAAAGCCGCCGAGTGAACTGATCGACAAAGCGGGCGCGGGCTTCGGGCAACGGCGTGTGACCCAGCGATGGCGCCACGCGATGCGCCAGAAAATAGCCGGTTGTGCGCAGCCCGGCGGCGACCTCGTCATCCGGGGCGGCCCCCTGCCCGCGCAACACCGGCGGCAGAGGCAACAGCCGTTCGGCCCAATCCCCGGCGCCTTCGGCACTGACCGCCCGACCTGTCTTGGGCGAGACATAGGCCAGCCCCTCGGTCGTGCCGGTCACGGCGCAGCGTGTCAGGTCCAGCCCAAAGCCCAACTCTTCAAGCAAGGCCAGTTCCCAGCGCAGATAGGCCAGCGGCCAGATCTCATCCTGGCCCAGCAGATCCATCAGCTGTTCCGTCTGCCGGTAGAGGCCGGGGTGTGGTTCGCGTTCGGGCAGGCAGAAGGACAGCAGCGCCACGACCACGTTCAGCCCTGACAACGCCAACCGCCCCGAAAACGCCGCCGCCGCGCGCGAGCGCAGCGGCTCGACCTGGAAGGTGCCGATATGTTCCTGCAATCGCGCCCGCCATAGCACGTCCAACTGCGCGCCGGGTTGCAGGATGGGCGCAATCTTGCGGCTGGCACCCCCGCGCACCACGCCCGCATGGCGGCCATGGGTTTCGGTGAACACCTCGATGATGGCCGCAGTTTCGCCGTGGCGGCGGGTGGTCAGAAGAATGCCATGGTCGCGCCAGTCCATGCGGGGCCTTTGGTTTGCCTTGAGGTCGCGTCGAACCGTGACGGTACGGCGCGGCGCAAAAAGAAGCAAATTCAATCGAAGAACTCCAACTGACGCGCCGGAATTGTGGACTTGAATTCGCAGCGGCATTACCCGGAACGGGCAGCCACGAGGCCAGACATGACCGACGCAACCTTTCCCAGCATTTCCCCCGCCTTCCGCCGCGCGGACATGGCGGTGCATGCGCTGGGGCTGGCGTTGATCTTGGGCGCGGGCGGCACGCTGCTGTCAAAAGCGATGGCCCATCTGCAAGGTGCGCTGGTGGCTGCGGTCTTGGTCTATGTGGCGTGCGCGCTGGCGTCGAACATGGCGTCCTGGGCCTATCACTTTCTGCCGCTGCACGAGCGGCGGACGCTGCTGCGGCGCATCGACCACGCGGCGATCTATCCCAGCATCGCCGGCACCTTCACGCCGTTCTTCGTTCTGGCTGGCACGCCTTGGACGATGGGTCTGCTGGTGGTGTCCTGGGCTCTGACGGCGGTGGCGGTCTGGAACAAGACAACCAATGAAACCGTGAAATCGCGCTGGTCGACCGCGTCCTACCTAGGACTGGGAGCGCTGGGGCTGCTGGCCCTGCCCGACCTGCGGAGCGTACCCGTAGCGACACTTTGGTGCATTCTGGCCGGGTCGGGCTGCTATGTAGTCGGAACCGCGTTCTATGCCCGCAAGACGCTGCCCTACCGCTATGCGATCTGGCACGTCTGGGTGAACCTGGGCGGGGTCGCCATGTTCGCGGGCGTCTGGCTGGCACTGTCGCCCCTGTGGGTGCCCGGAGCATCCTGACGGGCGCGGAAAGGCCCGATCAGGAATAAGTGTTTTTCAGCGCAGATCCCACTGATAGAAAGCACTCGGAACGGGGAACTAAAACGGGATCTACCGCCATGGACTGGCCGAATGACCTTCTACGCGACATCTTCAATGACCCGGACACCCCCAACAAGATCAGAAAACGCATCCGCCGCGAATTGAAACCCACCGAGGTCGACTATCGCGGGTGCCGAATGCGCATTCATCCCGCCGACAACAACACGGAATTTCAGATCTGGCGCATGGGGCGCACCCAGGAAGAACGTGCTTTGCGGCATATTCTGAAAGACCTGCCCAAAGACCGCCCGATCGTGGCCTATGACGTTGGCGCCAATGCCGGGGCTCACACCCTGCGCCTGGCAGCGGTCGCGGCACCCGGATCAGTGATCCATGCATTCGAACCCAACCCTGTCATGCGGGCGCGGCTGGAAGAAAACATCCACCTGAACGCATTTGACTGCATCCGGGTCCATGATTGCGCGATTTCGGACAATAGCGGCGAGATGGAGCTGTTTGTGCCGGCGCAGGGAAACCTGGGGCTGGCCAGACTGGGCGAACCGATGCGCGGCGCCAACGGCATATCGGTTCAGGTGCGGACGCTGACCGAGTTTCTGCCATCCGACCCGGATACGCCGATCGACCTAGTCAAGGTGGATGTCGAGGGCCAGGAAGACCGGGTGCTTGCCCCGCTGATCACCGAAGCTTCGGCCACCCAGAAACCCAAATCGATCTTCTTCGAACTCCAGCACGAACGCTTCTGGTCGGTCGATATTGCGGGTCTTTTGGAGCAAAACGGATATGAATTACGCGGTAAATTCGGGCGCAACGCGCTGTATCGGCTGACCTGAAAGGTCCAGGTCTCAGTCCAGCCCTTCCTCGTTCAAAAGATGCCGGCTTTGCCGGTCTTCGACCTCGATTACCCAGAGGTCGGGGTCAAAGCTGCGCTGGCGGGCGATCGCCTCGTCCACCTCAGCCTCGGGACCTTTGGCCAGCTCGATCCATTTTCGTGCGCCGCTGAGCAGGTCAAAGCTGCGCTGAAAGGCGGTGGCCTTGCCGTCGAGCGTGTTGAGCTTGACCAGAACCGCGCCGGCAGTGTCGTCGCCATGGGCTACGACAAAGGCGGGGATCTCGTGCAGGCGCAGCCGGGCCAGGTAGGCGTGGACCCAGAACTCGGCCGTCAGGCGGGTCATGTGTTGCCGTCTTTGAAATCCAGACCCATCTCCGAGTAGCGCTCGGCCTCTTCCAGCCAGTTGGGCCGGACCTTCACCTGCAGGAACAGGTGGACTTTGCGATCAAGGAAATCCTCCAACTCGGCCCGAGCAGTCTGGCTGATGGCCTTGATCGTCTCGCCGCGCTTGCCCAGCACGATGCCCTTGTGGCCGTCGCGCACAACATAGATCACCTGGTCGATCCTGGCCGAACCATCCTTGCGTTCTTCCCAGTTCTCGGTCTCGACAGTCAGCTGATAGGGCAATTCCTGATGCAGGCGCAGGGTCAGCTTCTCGCGCGTAATTTCGGCCGCGATCATGCGCAGCGGCAGATCGGCGATCTGGTCTTCAGGGTAGAGCCAGGGGCCTTCGGGCAATTGCTGCGCCAGCCATTTGCGCAGGTCATCGACGCCGTGGCCTTTTTCAGCCGAAATCATGAAGGTTTCGGCAAAGGGGAAGCGGTCATTCAGTTCGCGGGTCAGTGACAGCAGCGCGGGGGCCTCGACCCGGTCGATCTTGTTGATCGCCAGCGCCACCTTGCGGCCTTGCGCGATCTCGGACAGGCCATCCAGGATACGCTCAACGCCTTCGGTGATACCGCGATGCGCCTCGACCATCAGAACGATGATGTCAGCATCGGCCGCCCCGCCCCAGGCCGCCGCGACCATCGCGCGGTCAAGTCGGCGGCGGGGTTTGAACAGACCCGGCGTGTCGACGAAGACCAGTTGCGCATCACCCTCCATCGCAACGCCGCGGATACGGGCGCGCGTGGTCTGCACCTTGTGCGTCACGATAGAGACCTTGGCCCCGACCATGCGGTTCAGAAGGGTGGATTTGCCTGCGTTGGGCTCTCCGATCAGGGCGATGAATCCGGCGCGTGTCGTCATGGTGTCGTTGGTCCTGGTTGCAAGTCTGTTTCCCTACCGCAGAACGGCGTCGGGGGCCAGCCCTGGACTGCGTCGTGAGCCGGGAGGCCAGCCCCCGGGCCCCCCGGGATATTTTCAGCCAGATGAAGGCGGGCCGATTACTTGGGCAGACTGTCCAGCAAGGCACGTGCGGCGGCCTGTTCGGCCTGACGCTTGGAGGGCGCAGTGGCCTGAGCCTCGGGGCCGGATTCCAGCCGGGCGGCGATGGTGAAGACCGGAGCGTGATCAGGCCCTGTGCGCGACAGCTCGACATAGCTGGGCGGTTTCTGACCGCGGGCCTGGGCCCATTCCTGAAGCGCGGTCTTGGCGTCGCGGGCATCAGCCTTGACCGTATGGATCCGATCTCCCCAGAGCTTGAGGATCACGTCACGTGCAGCCTCGAACCCGGCATCGCGATAGACGGCGGCAATCACCGCCTCCATCGCGTCGCCCAGCAACGCCTGTTTGCGGCGGCCGCCCGACATCATCTCGGACCGCCCCAGCTTCAGCACTGCGCCCAGGTCGATCTGACGGGCGACCTCGGCACAGGTCTCCTTGCGCACAAGCGCGTTGAACCGCGGCGCCAACTGGCCTTCGGTGGCGGTCTTGTCGGCCTCGAGCAGTGCGCTGGCCATCACCAGGCCTAACACCCGGTCACCGAGGAATTCGAGCCGCTGGTTGTCAGGCCGTGTGGCCGAAGAGACCGACCCGTGCGTCAGCGCCCGCACCAGCAGTTCGGGATTGGCGAACTGGTGCCCGAGGCGTTTCTGGAACGCCTTCATGTCAGCCGACAGCTTCAATGGATTGCCTTGAAGAACCTGTCGCCCCGCCAGGTCCAGAAGAACAGCATCGACCGGCCCGCAGACGAGAACATGATGCGATCGGCGCGACCGATCAGGTTTTCATAAGGCACGTAACCGACCCCGCCAGCCGATTGCGGCAGGCGCGAGTCGGCCGAGTTGTCGCGGTTGTCACCCATGAAGAAATAGTGGCCCTCGGGTACGAGGTAGATACCGGTGTTGTCCGATCCCTGGTTGCCGATGTTCAGGATTTCGTGCTGAACGCCGTTGGGCAGGGTTTCGATGAAGCGTGACTTCTCGCAGGTGCCGCCGACACCGACCGGGCCGTTTTCGCAGCGCGGGCGCAGGCGCTGCGGGCCTTGCGGCTCGGCGATCTCGGTGAAGGTGCCGTCGGGGGTCTGCTTGACCTCGACCCCGTTGATGTAGACCACCCCACCGCGCACCTGGATGCGGTCGCCCGGCAGGCCGATCAGCCGTTTGATGTAGTCGCGGCCGGTGACCGGGTGGCGGAACACGATCACATCGCCGCGTTCCGGCTCTCCGCCCAGCAGACGGGTGTTGTCTCCACCCATCCAGCCGCAGATGTCTTCGGCATCGATGTTGAGTCCGACACTGGGGATGATCAGGCTGGGGCACGAGGCGTAGGAGTAGCCATAGGCCATCTTGTTGACGAACAGGAAGTCGCCGATCAGCAGCGTGGGTTTCATCGATCCCGACGGAATCCAGAAAGGCTGAAAGAACAGAGTGCGGAAAACGCCCGCGATCAGCAGGGCATAGACGATGGTCTTGATCGTCTCCCAGATGGCGTTTCCGGATTTGGCTTGCTCGGCCATACTGCTCTCCAGTCCTTGCGTCGTTGGGGCTACATGCGGGGCGATCGAGGCCAAGTCAAGGCCACGTCCGAATCGGCCACGGGGCGGGCCTCGATCACAACGAAAGCCTGGGCCCAGGGGTGGTCATCAGTCAGGGTGACGTGGATGATGGCCTCGTGCCCATCGGGCGTCATCTCGCGCAGCCGCTCAGCCGCCCAGCCGGTGACGTGCATCACGGGTTGCCCGGTGTGCAGGTTGGTCACGGCCATGTCCTTCCAGGCGATGCCCATGCGCAAGCCGGTGCCCAGCGCCTTGGAGCAGGCCTCTTTCGCGGCCCAGCGCTTGGCATAGGTGCCGGCGGTGTCGGCGCGCCGCTCGGCCTTGCGCTGCTCGGTCTCGGTGAAGACACGATTGCGGAACCGGTCGCCGAACCGGTCAAGCGTGCCCTGGATACGGTCGATATTCGCCAGATCGGTGCCGATGCCGAGGATCATGTCAGGCGTCGACCTTTCCTGAATGCGACGGCGCTCGCGCCTCGTCAATCAGGCGGCGCATTTCATGGATGGCCGGACCCAGACCGCGGAAGATGGCCTCACCGATCAGGAAATGGCCGATGTTGAGTTCGCGCAGTTCGGGGAAGGCTGCCACGGGCTGCACCGTGTCATAGGTCAGACCGTGGCCGGCGTGTACTTCGAGCCCCAGCGCATGAGCAAAGGAGGACATCTCACGCAACGCGTCCAGTTCTCGTCGCGCGTCGTCCATCCGGCCTTCGGCATGGGCGTCGCAATAGGCGCCAGTGTGCAGCTCGATCACCTGCGCGCCGATGCGGTGGGCGGCCTCGATCTGCTTGCGGTCGGCGGCGATGAAGATCGATACGCGGCAGCCCGCGTCACGCAGTGGCGCGATGAAATGGGCAAGGCGATTTTCCTCGCGCGCGACTTCCAACCCGCCCTCTGTGGTGCGCTCCTCGCGCTTTTCGGGGACGATGCAGACCGCGTGCGGCTTGTGGCGCAGGGCAATCGCCTGCATCTCGGGGGTGGCAGCCATTTCAAAGTTCAGCGGCACAGACAGCACCTGCATCAAGCCTTCGATGTCAGCGTCGGAAATGTGGCGGCGGTCTTCGCGCAGATGCGCGGTGATGCCATCGGCACCGGCCTCTTCGGCCAGTTTGGCCGCGCGCAGCGGGTCGGGATATGCCCCGCCGCGCGCGTTGCGCACGGTGGCCACGTGGTCGATGTTCACGCCCAGACGCAGGTGAGTGTCAGACATCTTTCGATTCCTTTCTGGTCGCCCGCGCCGAGCCTAGAGGGTTTGTTTGCGAAACGGCAGGGGCTGCTTCGGCGCGGCGTTTGATTTCCTCGAACTTGGCTTTGATCTTGGCCCGGCGGCGCTGTTGATAGGTGCGGATCAGCGGCAGGCTGATATAGCCGCAGATCACTCCGGCCACGATACCCGGGATGATACCGCCGATCATGTAAGGGTAGAATACGCCGTCATAGAACTGCGCCCAGCCATGCCAGTCGGCGACGCGGTCGGTGAACAGAGCCACGAAATTGTTCTTCAGATCCCCAAGCGCATCGGCGAATTTGCGCATCAGCCCCTGGGTGTCGCCCTCATCATATTTTGTGCCCAGCAGGAAATGCCCGGTCTGCAGGCAGATCACCCCGATCGGCACATAGGTCAGCGGGTTGCCGAAAAACGTGCCGCTGAGCGCGGCCAGAATGTTGCCGTTGATCAGCCGGGCCAGCACCGCAGCCACCACGAAATGCAACCCGTAGAACGGCGTGAACGAGGCGAACACTCCGGCGCCAATGCCGCGCGCGATACGCTCGGGCGTATCGGGCAGACGCCGGACGCGGTGTTTGACATAGTGAAAGGCCCGGGTCCAACCGCCGCGCGGATAAACGAACTCCGAGGCGGCCTGAAGAGCAGAGCGGCGATCACGGCGCTTGAATACCACTCCTGCGTGTCCCCTCTCAGCTTGCTGCGACCGCAGCGTCCCGCGTGTTTCGATACCGTTCGACCGCCGCGACATCGCTTTCGGCCTCGAGCATCAGCATCAGCGAATGCAGCTGTTGCAGGTCGCGCACCTCGACGCTGAGTAAAAGGCGGTAAAAATCCGGTTTGCGGTCCACGAATTCCAAGTTCGAGATATTGGCCTTTTTCTCGCCGATCAATGTGCAAATACGCCCCAGCACCCCGGCATCGTTGCCGATGGTCAGATCCAGCGTGGCGCCGTACGCCGCCGGGTGCGTACCCGAATGCCAGTGCAGATCAACCCAGCGCTGCGGTTGGTCTTCGAATTCGGTCAGGCGACCGCAGTCGATGGCATGCACCACTACACCTTTCCCGCGCGAAGTGATGCCCACGATCCTTTCCCCCGGAAGCGGCTGACAACAGGGCGCACGCTCGAATTTCTGGCCCGGTTCCAGGCCAATCACCGCGCGGCGCAGCGGGATCGCCTCGCCCTCATCCTTGGTCAGCTCGGGATAGACCACGGCGACCACGTCATGGGCTGTCAGTTCGGCACTGCCGACCCGGGCCAGCAACTCGTCGCTGTCCTTGATCCGCAGTTGCTTGGCAGCGGTCTCCAGCGCCTTGTCGGTCGCCTTGCGGCCCACGTGCTCGAACCCCGCGCGCACCAATTCGCGGCCCAGCTTGATGAATCTTTCGCGGTCGACCTCGCGCAGGGCGCGGCGGATGGCGGTGCGGGCCTTGCCGGTCACGGCAATCTCAAGCCATGTCACCTGCGGCGTCTGGCCGTCTGCGGTGATGATGTCGACCGATTGGCCGTTCTTGAGCCGGGTCCACAGCGGCACCCGGATGCCGTCGACCTTGGCCCCCACGCAGGCATGGCCGATGCGGGTGTGGATCGCATAGGCGAAATCGATCGGCGTTGCCCCACGCGGCAACTTGACCACATCGCCCTTGGGCGTGAAGCAGAACACCTGGTCGGAATACATCTCGAGCTTGACCGCTTCGAGAAAATCCTCGTGGTCTTCCTCGGCGTTGAACTGTTCGGTCAGGCTCGCGATCCACTTGGCAGGGTCCACCGCAAAGGGGTTCTCGGTCCGCACCCCGTCCCGGTAGGACCAATGCGCCGCCACACCGGACTCGGCAACATCGTGCATCTGCCGGGTTCGGATCTGCACCTCGACCCGCTTGCCGTCACGCCCGGAAACGGTCGTGTGGATCGAGCGATAGCCGTTCGATTTGGGCTGACTGATGTAATCCTTGAACCGCCCCGGCACCGCACGCCAGCGTTGATGGATCGCGCCCAGCGCGCGATAGCAGTCTTCCTCGGTCTGGGTGATGATGCGGAAGCCATAGATGTCGGACAGGCGCGAGAAGCCCTGATCCTTTTCCTGCATCTTGCGCCAGATCGAATAGGGTTTCTTGGCGCGGCCGAACACCTCGGCCTCGATCCCCGCTTTCTCCAACTCGTGCCGCATGTCCCCGGTGATGCGGTGGATCACGTCACCGGTTTCGCGCTGCAGCGTGATGAAACGACGGATGATCGACTGGCGGCCTTCGGGGTTGAGGACACGGAAGGCCAGATCCTCAAGCTCTTCACGCATCCACTGCATGCCCATCCGGCCGGCCAGAGGCGCGAAGATGTCCATCGTCTCGCGCGCTTTCTGCACCTGCTTTTCAGGGCGCATCGCCTTGATCGTGCGCATATTGTGCAGACGGTCGGCCAGCTTGACCAGAATGACCCGCAGGTCCTTGGACATGGCCATGAACAGCTTGCGAAAATTCTCGGCCTGCTTGGTTTCGCGGCTGGAAAGCTGGAGATTGGTCAGCTTGGTGACACCGTCGACCAGCATCGCCACCTCGTCACCGAACAACTCGGCGATCTTGGAGTAGCTCGCCTTGGTGTCCTCGATCGTGTCGTGCAGCAGCGCCGTGATGATGGTCGCATCGTCCAGACGCTGTTCGGTCAGAATGGCCGCCACCGCGACTGGGTGCGAGAAATAGGGCTCGCCCGAGTGCCGGAACTGGCCTTCGTGCATCTTCTTGCCAAACTCGTAGGCCCGGATGATGCGATCGGCATTTGTCTTGGGGTTGTAGTTGCGGACCAGCGCAACCAGGTCTTCAGCTGAAATCATCCGGTCCGCACCTTCGTGTTCAGGGCTTACCCCTGGCCCTGAGCCTCCATCAGGGCGCGCAGGAGTTTTTCTTCCGACATGTCGTCATCTGCGGGCTTGTCCGATTCGGCCCCCATCAGCAACGCCATCTGATCCTCTTCAGGCTCGTCGACCTCGATCTGGGTCTGGTTGGCCTCTATCAGACGCTCGCGCAGTTCGTCCGAGGTCTGGGTTTCCTCGGCAATCTCGCGCAGGGCTACGACCGGGTTTTTGTCGTTGTCGCGGTCGATCGTGATCGGCGCGCCGGCGGAAATTTCGCGCGCGCGGTGGGCAGCGAGCATCACCAGTTCGAACCGGTTCGGAACCTTGTCTACGCAATCTTCGACCGTCACGCGGGCCATGAGGCGCTCTCCACTAATGAATCCATGTCAGGAAGACGCTTATCTAAGCGCGAATCCCCGCCATGACAAGCGGGAAATGCCCTTTTTCACGTGGCATCCAGCGGCGTGACCGCGGCGACATCGTCCGGCGGCAGGCGTTCGATCATTTCATTAACCGTCAGGCCCAGCACCGGGTGCCGCCAGCCCGGCGCCACCTCCGCCATCGGAACCAGAACGAAGGCGCGGTCCTGCAGGCGCGGATGCGGTAGGATCAACTGCTCGGGAGCCGCCTCTCGCTGCCGGTCGAGCGGCAGGTTCAGCCAATGGTCGAACGCGGCAGCATCGGGCAGAACGCGATCGCCCCAGCAGACGAGGTCCAGGTCAAGTGTGCGCATCCCCCAGCGCTGCTGGCGGGCACGGCCGAAATCGGCCTCGACCCTGTGCAGAAGGGTCAGAACCTCCTGCGGGGCCGCCTCGGTCTCGACCAGCGCGGCGGCATTGACATAATCTGGTCCGGCGCCCGCCGGAAAACACGGGGTCGAAAAGAACCGGCTGACAGCGCGAATCACCAAGCCCTCACCGGCCAATGCGTCGACAGCCCTGCGAACTGTCACCTTGGGTTCATATGATCTCAGTTTGAGATTTGCCCCCAGCGCGATGACCGCTTTTGACGTGGAGTTGACCATAAATAACCCTATGTTCAGACCTGAGCGCACTTGCGATACATGCGGAATCTCTTATTTTAAAGCGACCGGCGCGTGATTTCTCATCACTCACTCACTTACACCACCGCGCGCTGGTCAATACCGGAAGGACGATTTTATGTTTTACAAGGACGAACGGCTGGCGCTGTTCATCGACGGCTCGAATCTGTACGCCGCCGCGAAAGCCCTGGGATTTGATATTGATTACAAGTTGCTGCGTCAGGAGTTCATGCGTCGCGGCAAGCTTCTGAGGGCCTTTTACTACACAGCGCTGCTGGAAAACGACGAATATTCGCCGATCCGCCCCTTGGTCGACTGGCTGAACTACAACGGTTTCACCATGGTGACCAAACCGGCCAAGGAATACACCGACAGCATGGGGCGCCGTAAGGTCAAGGGGAACATGGATATCGAACTGACAGTCGATGCCATGGAACTGGCGCCACGGGTGGATCATATCGTGCTGTTCTCGGGCGATGGGGATTTCCGCCCGCTGATTGCCAGCCTGCAACGTCAGGGCGTGCGCGTGTCGGTGGTTTCGACCATCCGCAGCCAGCCGCCGATGATCTCGGACGAACTGCGGCGCCAGGCCGACAACTTCATCGAACTGGACGATCTGCGCGACGTGATCGGGCGCCCGCCGCGCGAGGCGTCGGACGAGCCGCGCAATGTGGCGGTGGCCGGGAAGTAACGTCTCCCACGGCCCACTCCTGCGGATCAATGGCGCGGCCGGGACGGAAAGCCCCAGCCGCGCGTCTTCAAAAAAGAACCTGTGCTCAAACACCGGCACCTTGGCATGTGTTTGTGTCAGCGAAATGACACCCGTCCCGTCTGGACCCGAGGGCGGAAAAGCCTTACCTGTCCCTGTCAAGGAGACAGACGCATGACCAAGCCCCCCCTGACCCTGTATCTGGCCGCCCCGCGCGGGTTCTGCGCTGGTGTGGACCGCGCGATCAAGATCGTGGAAATGGCCCTGCAGAAATGGGGCGCCCCGGTCTATGTCCGGCACGAGATCGTGCACAACAAGTTCGTCGTGGACGGCTTGCGCGCCAAGGGTGCCGTCTTTGTCGAAGAGCTGGACGAATGCCCCGATGACCGGCCGGTGATCTTTTCCGCCCATGGCGTGCCCAAGTCGGTGCCCGCCGCCGCAGCCGCGCGCGAGATGCTTTTTGTCGACGCCACCTGCCCGCTGGTATCCAAGGTCCATATCGAGGCCCAGCGCCACGCCGAGGCCGGGTTGCAGATGATCATGATCGGGCACAAGGGCCACCCCGAAACCGTCGGCACCATGGGCCAGCTGCCCGAGGGCGAGGTTCTGCTGGTGGAAACGGTTGACGATGTGGCCAAGGTGCAGGTCCGCGACCCCGAAAAACTGGCCTTTGTCACCCAGACTACCCTCTCGGTGGACGACACGCGCGACATCGTGGCCGCGCTGCAGGACCGCTTCCCGGCCATCGTCGGCCCGCACAAGGAAGACATCTGCTATGCCACCACCAACCGTCAGGAGGCGGTGAAGACCGTCGCACCCAAGTCGGATGCGCTGCTGGTGGTGGGTGCGCCCAACTCCTCAAACTCGCGCCGTCTGGTCGAAGTGGCGTCCAAAGCGGGCTGCACCTATGCCCAGTTGGTGCAGCGGGCCACCGACATCGACTGGCGCGCGCTGGAAGGGATTTCCAGCATCGCCATCACCGCCGGCGCCTCGGCGCCCGAAGTCCTTGTGAACGAGGTGATCGACGCCTTCCGCGACCGCTATGACGTGACCGTCGAAACCGTCGAAACCGCCACCGAGAATGTCGAGTTCAAGGTGCCTCGCATTCTGCGCGTGCCCGCATGAGCGGCATCCCCCGCGCACCGTTAGTTCTGGGCCTGGCCGGTCTGATCCCCTTTGTATGGGGCGCGCTGACCTACCTGAGCGGAGACCTGAATGATTGGGGCAGCCGCGCGCTGGGCCCCCGGTTCGTGGGGCCCTATGTGCAGCTGTTCTATGGCGCTGTGATCCTCAGCTTCATGTCCGGCGTTCTGTGGGGTTTTGCCACCAAGACCTCGGGCAGTCGGGCGGCGCTGTGCTATGTACTGTCGGTCCTGCCGGCGCTGTGGGCGTTCTTCACCACCGGCGGCGGGCCGGTCGACGCGGGCACCAACCTGATGATCGGCTTTGCCGGGCTGCTGGTGCTGGACGCATTGTTCTGGTCCTGGGGCCTGACCCCGCGCTGGTGGATGAAACTGCGGCTGCTGCTGAGCGCCATCGTACTGGCCTGCCTGGCCGTTGGAGTATTCCTGTGAGCGACAAACGAACCATCGATGCCTACACAACCCGTGTGGACGACTATCTGGCAGTGCCGCTGCCACCCGAACAGATCGAATCGCGCGCAGCATTTGCGCAGGCGGTCGGCGACGGGCTGGTGCTGGATCTGGGGTCGGGCCCGGGTTTGGACAGCGGTTTCTTTCTGCGCCAGGGGCTGCGGGTTCGGGCGCTGGACGCCACACCGGCCTTTGTCGAACACGCCCGCGCAAATGGCGTGGACGCGCATCTGGGCACGTTCGATGACGTGACTGAAACGGCCGAATACGATGGGGTCTATGCCAGCTTTTCCCTGCTGCACGCCCCGCGCGCCGATTTCCCGCGACACCTGGCCGCCATCCACCGGGCCCTGAAGCCGGGCGGTGTGTTCTGTCTGGGCCTCAAACTGGGCACCGGAGAGCATCGCGACGAACTGGACCGCTACTACACCTATTTCACGCGCCCCGAGATCGAGACCGCGTTGGTCGAGGCGGGGTTCGTCATTGACCGTGTCACAACCGGTATGGGAAAGGGGCTGTCCGGATCGTATGACGGTTTCATTCTGGTGCTGGCCCATGCCTGATCTGTTTGCCTATACCGATGGTGCCTGTTCGGGCAATCCCGGCCCGGGGGGCTGGGGCGTGCTGCTGCGGGCGATGGATGGAGAAACCGTCTTGAAAGAGCGCGAGTTGAACGGCGGCGAGGCCGAGACCACCAACAACCGGATGGAGCTGCTGGCCGCGATCAGCGCGCTCGAAACACTGGAGCGGCCCTCGAAAATTACCATCGTGACCGACAGCGCCTATGTGAAAAACGGGGTGACGGGCTGGATCCACGGTTGGAAGCGCAACGGCTGGAAGACCGCCAGCAAGAAGCCCGTCAAGAACGTGGACCTGTGGCAGCGGTTGGACGAAGCCCAACAGCGCCATGACGTGACCTGGGAATGGGTCAAGGGCCATGCCGGCCACCCCGAAAACGAACGCGCCGACGAATTGGCGCGCGCGGGCATGGCCCCGTTCAAGCCGAAAAAGGCCCGCACATGACCGGTCTGGCCCTGCTGGACTATGCCTCGGTTCTGGTCTTTGCGCTGACCGGGGCGCTGGTGGCCAGCCGGGCGCAGCTGGACCTTGTGGGGTTCGCCTTCATCGCCTGCCTGACGGCGGTAGGCGGCGGGACGGTGCGCGATCTGCTGCTGGATAGGCACCCGGTCTTCTGGGTGGGCCAACCTGACTATATCCTGATCGCGGTGGCGGCGGCGGTGGTCGTGTTCTTCACCGCGCACCTGGTCGAAAGCCGCTACAACTGGCTGGTCTGGCTGGACAGTTTCGCACTGTCGATCGCCGTGGCGGCAGGAACGGGCGCGGCGCTGGCGCTGGGTCAGTCGGGCGTGATCGTGGTGCTGATGGGAGTGACCACCGGGTGCCTGGGCGGGCTGATGCGCGACGTGGTCTGCAACGAGGTGCCGCTGGTGCTGAAACAGGGCGAGCTTTATGTCTCGTGCGCCTTCACGGGGGCGCTGGTGGCCGTGGTGGCCACCCGTCTGGGGCTGGAGACACTGCCGGCGCTGGGCCTGTGCGCGCTGTCCTGCTGGGCGTTGCGGGCCGGATCGCTGCTGTTCGGCTGGCAGTTGCCGGTCTACAAGGCACGCCCGCCGCGGCAATAACCGCCCGCCGGACAAGGGCAAAAGGCGCAAGGATTCATCCGATGACACGGTTGCTGATCTGCCTGCCCCTGCTGGCTGGATGCGCCGAGGACTACACGCCGCTGAGTTTCGTTGAGCGCGGGGACAAGATCATTGTGACGGGAACGATCGACCACACCTCGCTCAGCGCCTTCGAGGAGGTCATCGCCCATAATCCGGGGTTGCAGGACGCTGGTGTTGCAGAACATCGAAGGGTCGGTGGATGACGACGCCAACGTGATCTTCGGCCGCGTCGTACGGGCCGAAGGGTTCGATACCGTCGCTCCGTCAAACGGTCTGGTGGCATCGGGCGGAACCGATCTGTTTCTGGCGGGCAATCGAAGGACCCTGCAACCGGGCGCCTGTGTCGGGGTCCACAGCTGGGCGGGCGGTGGGTTCAAAGCCGCAGAGCTGCCGGAAGATCACCCCGAGCATGACAGGTATCTGGACTATTTCCGCGATATCGACGTGGACGAGGATTTCTACTGGTTCACTCTGGATGCGGCTTCGGCTGAGGACATGCACTGGATGACTGCGGGCGAAGCGAACCGGTTCGACATGACAACCCAGCCCGTTCAGCGCCTTGGATCCGCGGACATCTATGACGCGCGCTAGGGCCTCGGGTCAGCGCCGGAAATAGGTCTTCCAGATCCAGATCAGCAGCAGCGCGCCCAGCACCGCGCCGACGAATCCGGGCATCCAACCCATGACCGTCAGCAAGGCACGCATGATCAGCCCGCCCACCACTGCCCCGGCGATACCGATCAGCAGGGTGGTGGGGATGTCCGCCTCGATCCGCATCAGGCGGGTGGCCAGAAATCCGGCCGCGGCGCCAATGACGATCAGGGCAAGGACGGGCATCTCATTTCCTCCAATGCGTGGGCACGATGATCAAGGCCCCCACCGACGAGATCACCGCATCCAGCCCCGGCGGTCCAAAGCTGATGCCGAACATGATGCGGATGAAATAGAACAGGAACGCTCCGCCCACGCAGATGATGATGGATTGCAGATACCCGTTGTGCGTAAAGCCCGTCACTTCGGACAGATAGCCGACGATGCCGGCAATCACGACGGTACCCATCATCACCATGAACATCAGGACGTCTCCGAGCCGAGGCGGGTTCCGGCCGGGATCGGCCAGCCCCGCAGGAAGGTTTCCCTATCCTGCGCCGCCTTGCCCGCCCGTTGCAAGCGCAGCAGTTCGACCGCACCGGTACCGCAGGCCACGCGCAGCGCGTCGTCCAGCACCTCGCCCGGCCGGCCCTGCCCGTCCGACAGGCGCGAGGCGAGGAGCTTGACGCGCTCGCCCTCGATCTGAGTCCAGGCACCGGGAAAGGGCGACAGGCCGCGGATCTGGCGATCGACCTCGACGGCGGGGCGCGACCAGTCCACGCGGGCCTCAGCCTTGTCGATCTTGGCGGCATAGGTCACACCGACCTCGGGCTGCGGTTCGGGGGTCAGCTCGGGCAGGCGGTCCAGAGCCTGCACGATCAGATCGGCGCCCATCGCCGACAGGCGGTCATGCAACTGGGCGGTGGTTTCCTCGGCCCCGATCGGGGTGGCCTGACGCAGCAGGACGGGGCCGGTGTCCAGACCGGCCTCCATCTGCATGATGCAGATGCCGGTCTCGGCATCCCCCGCCATGATCGCCCGGTGGATCGGCGCGGCCCCGCGCCAGCGGGGCAGCAGGCTGGCGTGGATGTTCAGGCAGCCATGCCGGGGCGCGTCCAGAATCGGCTGCGGCAGGATCAGCCCATAGGCCACGACCACCGCCACATCGGCCTTCAGCGCGGCTAAGGCGGCCTGTTCCTCGGGCGATTTCAGCGAGGTGGGATGGCGCACCGGCAGGCCCAGCGCCTCGGCGCGGGCATGCACCGGCGTGGGTCGGTCCTTCTTGCCGCGACCGGCCGGGCGCGGCGGCTGGCAATAGACGGCGGCGATCTCGTGCCCGGCCCGCACCAGCGCGTCCAGCACCGGCACTGAAAACTCGGGCGTTCCCATGAAGATGACGCGCATGCCGACCTACCCCGCCTTTTTCGCCTTGCGCAGCAGCATGTCGCGTTTGACCTTGCTGAGACGGTCGAAATACATCCGACCGTTCAGATGGTCGATCTGGTGCTGCACGCTGGTGGCTTCGATGCCGACGAACTCGCGCTGGTCGATCTCGCCGTTTTCATTGAGGAATCGGACTGTCACCGCACGCGGACGTTTGATTTTGGCCGACACGCCCGGCAGGTTCGGGCTGGCCTCGTCATGCTCGCGCAGCTCGACCGAGCTGTGCAGAATTTCGGGGTTGGCCAGGCGCACCGCGCGGCCACGCTCGGCCGAGCCGTCCACGACCGCAAGCCGCAGCATCACGCCGATCTGGGGCGCCGCCAGGCCGACGCCGGGCATCGCCTCCATCGTGTCGATCATGTCGTCCCAGATGGCGCGGATCTCGTCGGTGATTTCAGTCACCGGTTCGGCCTTGGTGCGCAGGCGCTTGTCGGGCCATGGCAGGCAGGGACGGACGCTCATGCGCGGGCCAGCTCACGCTTGAGCTTGACCATCTTGCGCGTGATCATCTGCCGTTTCAGCGGCTTCAGATAGTCGATGAACAACTTGCCGTTCAGGTGGTCGATCTCGTGCTGCACGCAGGTGGCCCAGAGCCCGTCGAAGGTTTCCCGCTGCGCCTTGCCGTTCTGGTCCATCCAGGCGACCTCAACCTCGGCCGGGCGGGTAACCTCGGCGAACTGATCGGGGATCGACAGGCAGCCTTCCTCGTAGACGCTGGTTTCGTCCGAGGCCGAGATGATCTCGGGATTGAACATCACCAGCGGGCGGGGGGTGGCGCCTTCCTCCTTGACGCAATCCAGCACGATCAACCGTTCCAGCACGCCGATCTGGGGCGCGGCCAGCCCAATGCCCGGCGCGTCATACATGGTTTCCAGCATGTCGTCGGCCAGCGCGCGCAGCTCGTCCGACAGGTCGTCCACGGGCGCACAGACCTTTTTCAGGCGGGGATCGGGATGGATCAGGATGTTGCGTTTCATGGGGCTGATTTAGGTCATCGCGGGCGCGGCCGCAACGCCCCCCTTGCACCGGGCGAATTTCCCGATAGCTTTCAAGCCAACAAATGGAGCAGACATGACTTTCAACGACCTGATCGACCGCCGGGGCACCTTCAGCTCGAAATGGGACAAGATGGAGCAGCTGTTCGGCGTCTCGCCCGAGGACGGGCTGGCCATGTGGACCGCCGATTCCGACTATGCCACCGCGCCCTGCGTGATCGACGCGGTGCGCCGCGCGGCCGATCACGGGGTGTTCGGCTATTCCTGGCAGCACCCGGCCTATCTGCAGGCGGTGCAGTGGTGGATGCAGAACCGCCACGACTGGGCGATCGAGACCGATTGGGTTCTGACAACACAGGGTCTGGGCAACGCCATCGCGCTGAGCCTCGATGTGTGGAGCGAACCGGGGGACGGAGTGGTGATCTTCACGCCGGTCTACCACGAGTTTGCGCACAAGGTGAACAAGACCGGCCGCCGGGTGGTGGAATGCCCGCTGGTGCGGGCCGGCGATACCTATGAGATCGACCTGGACGACGCACAGTCGCGGCTGGACGGGTCCGAACGGATGTTGATCTGGTGTTCGCCGCAGAACCCGTCCGGGCGGGTTTGGACAGTGGAAGAGCTGCGTGCGGTGGCGGCCTTTGCCGAACGCAACGGGCTGATCCTGATCTCGGACGAGATCCATCACGATCTGGTCTATCCGGGCCACAAATTCGTGCCGATGGACGTGGCCGCGCCGGATGCGCGGCCCTGGACGGTGACGCTGACAGCGGCGTCCAAGACCTTCAACATCGCAGGCCAGCGCACCGGCAACATGATCATTCCAGACGACACGCTGAGGGCGCAGATGCGCCACCGGCTGAACACTTTGGACTATGACCCCAGCGCACTTGGCGTGGCCATGATCACCGCGGCCTACACGCCGGAAGGCGCCGAATGGGTGGATGCCCAGATCGACCATCTGAAGGGCAACCGTGCGCTGTTCGATGAGACGATTTCCGAGATCCCCGGCCTGTGGTCGATGCCCCTGCAGGCGACCTACTTGGCCTGGGTCGATTTCTCGGGCACCGGAATGGACCATGCCGAATTCGTGCGACGTCTGCGGCAGGACGCACGAATCGCCACCTCACCCGGGCCAGGTTTTGGCACTGGGGGCGAGACGTTCGAACGCTTCAACCTGGCCACCCAACGCACGCGGGTCGAAGAGGCCTGCACGCGGTTGAAGGCGGCCTTCAGCGATTTGCAGTAGACTTGGCAGGCCTACTCCGCCGGCCCGAGCAGGGCAATCGGGGCGTCGGGGTCACGCGCATAGTCCAGTGGCGCAGTGTCGACATGGGCCGTGCTGCGTTTGAACTCATACCGCATTTCCGGGCCTTCGGTATCTGCCGCAATGATCAGGCACTGATACAGATGCCGCGCTCCGTCATAGATGTCGACCAGCCCGCGCAGGCGCGGCGTGGTATCAGATTCGACCGTGAACCCGTCCTTCCACAATCTGAGGACTCTGTAGGTTTTGTCGCCCACTTCCACCCGCAAACGGCTGGCCTTCTTCAGGGCGGCGATTCGGGCGGCGTCCAATTCCGCGCTGATTTCCTTGGAAACATAGGTACTCATGAAAAACTCCCCCGGTTGCCGATTCCATTCTGACCTCATTTTCGTAAAAATCCAGTGAACTTGGTCGCATGAGCGCGGGCGGCGTTGTGCATCCGCGCAGGGACCTTGCGCGCTGAACCTCATAGGAACGAAGGACTATGCGTCTTATCATTGTGGCCAGACGCAAAGTGGAGGAGCCGGGATGGGCCTTTTGATCGACGGCGTGTGGCACGACAAATGGTATGACACAAAATCCACCGGTGGGGCCTTCAAACGCTCGGCCGCCCAGTTCCGCAACTGGATCACAGCCGACGGCCGCCCCGGCCCGTCGGGCAAGGGCGGGTTCAAGGCCGAAGCCGACCGGTATCACCTTTATGTCAGTCTGGCCTGCCCCTGGGCGCATCGCACGCTGATCTTTCGTCAGCTTAAGGGGCTGCAGGACCTGATCACAGTATCGGTCGTTCATCCCGATATGCTGGAGCACGGCTGGACCTTCCAGACGGACGACCACGGCGCCACCGGAGACACGCTCTATGGCCTGGACTATGCCTATCAGGTCTATACCCGCGCCGATCCGCAGTATTCGGGCCGGGTGACGGTACCGATCCTTTGGGACAAGGCGCAACAGACCATCGTGTCGAACGAAAGCTCCGAGATCATCCGCATGTTCAATGCGGCCTTCGACGAAATCACCGGCAACACCGACGACTACTGGCCCGCCGAAATGCGCGACGCGATCGAAGAGGTCAACGCGCGGGTCTATTCAAACGTGAACAACGGTGTCTACAAGTCGGGCTTTGCAACCACGCAAGAGGCCTATGACACGGCCGTGCACCCCCTGTTCGACACGCTGGACTGGCTGGAGGACCGGCTGTCCACGAACCGTTATCTGATGGGGGATCGCCTGACCGAGGCCGACTGGCGCCTGTTCACGACCCTGATCCGGTTTGACCCGGTCTATCACCTGCATTTCAAATGCAACCGCAGACGGCTGATCGACTATCCCAACCTGTGGGCCTACACGCGCGAGCTGTATCAGTGGCCGGGGGTGGAAAGCACAGTGAACCTGCATCACATCGTGCGGCACTATCACTACAGCCACGACAGCATCAATCCGCACCGGATCATCCCGATCAACCCGGTTCTGGACTATTGGCAGCCGCACGGACGCGATCAGCGCCCCGCTGCGTAGTGTTCGACCATGGCCGCCAGATCCTCGGGCGGCGTGTTGCTCTGGACATAGGCACAGGCGTTCGAACTGTGCGCAAAGATCGACCCGTCCGAGAAGAAGGTGGTATTGGTGACAAAGATCACCCGCGCGTCCGGCCGGCGATAGTTGGCAAAATCCGCCACGGCTAGCGCGCTGCCGGACTCCAGCACCAAATCCAGAATGATGACTTCGAACGGCGTCGCATACAGCGCCAGGATCGCGGTCTCCTGGCTGTCAACCAGCGTTACCTCGGCACCCTGGCGCTCCAGGTGCCGCTGCCACACCCGACCGAGGTCAGGGTTACTCTCAACAATCAAAACTTTCATTTGCAACAACCTTGGCACTTGATACAGTCCGAAGTGCCATCCCCTACGCCCCTGATCCCGCGATTTCGTTAACAAAGTGTTAACGGCCACTTCCACATTTCCAGAACGGGCGGATTCCCTTGTAAATTCGGCGTGAATCCGCTTGAACCTGGGTAAATCGCGCGAACAGGCAAGAAAACGCATGACGGACAGCATCCAGGATTTGAACCCGCGCAACCAGCGCGACCATGGCGGCGGCCTGGACCAAGCCATCGCTAGCCATGGCGGCGCGCGAGCGGAATGGATCGACCTGTCGACCGGGATCAACCCGCATCCTTATCCTATGGCGGACCTCATGCCTGAAGACTGGACCGCCCTACCGGATCACGGGGCCTTTGCCCGGCTCAGCGATGCGGCCCGTCGCTTCTGGGGCGTGCCGGAGGGCGCGGCAATCCTGCCCGCTCCGGGCGCCTCGGCCCTGATCGCGCGGATCCCGGCGCTGGCCCCCGTTGGTGCGGTCCAGATCACCACGCCTACCTACAACGAACATGCTGCCGCCTTTGCCGCGCAGGGCTGGAGGGTGCAGCCTGACGGTCCGGCGCCGGCACGGGTGATCGTGCATCCCAACAATCCCGACGGCAGGATTTGGCAAGCCGAGGATGCCGACGCGCCACTGACCGTGATCGACGAAAGCTTTTGCGACGTGACGCCCGAGGCATCTCTGATCCGCCTGTCGAAACGCTCCGGCGTGATCGTTCTGAAAAGCTTTGGCAAGTTCTGGGGTCTAGCGGGCCTGCGACTGGGCTTTGCCATCGGGGACCCCAACCTGATCGCGCGTCTGAACGCTCTGACCGGCCCCTGGGCGGTGTCCGGCCCGGCCCTGCGTATCGGCGGGCAGGCCTTGAATGACACGGCCTGGGCCGAGGCCACACGCGCCCGGCTGGTCCGTGATGCGGATCGGCTAGATACGCTGATGACCGGTAAGGGCGCGCATTTGGTCGGCGGCACGACCCTGTTCCGCCTGTATGACGTGGACGATGCCGCCGCCTGGCAGGACCGGCTGGCACAGGCCCATATCTGGAGCCGCATCTTTCCCTATTCCGATCGATTCCTGCGGCTGGGCCTGCCGCCCGATCATGGCTGGTCGCGGCTCGAGGCGGCGCTGTGAGCACCGCTCTGACGCTGGCCCTGGCGATGCTGCTGGACGCCGCATTGGGCGAACCCGATTGGCTGTGGTCGCGTCTGCGGCACCCGGCGGTGCTGATGGGCAACGCCATCGGCTGGTTGGACCGCCGCCTGAATCACGGCACGCATCGACGGGCCAAGGGCGTGTTCGTCGCCCTTCTGCTGCTCTTGAGCGGCTGGGTGGTCGGTGCGGCGCTGACGTGGCTTGGCTGGGTGGTCGAGGTCGTGGTCTGTGCGATCCTGTTGGCGCAGAACTCTCTGGTGGCGCATGTCCGCGCCGTGGGCGTCGCACTGCGGCAGTCCCTGCCCGAGGGCCGCGCCACGGTTGCGATGATCGTGTCGCGCGACACCTCGCAGATGACCGAGGCACAGGTGGCGCGCTCGGCCATCGAAAGCGCCGCCGAGAACCTGGGTGATGGGGTGATCGCCCCCGCCTTCTGGTTCTTGCTGGGCGGCCTGCCGGGGTTGCTGGTCTACAAGGCGGTGAACACCGCCGACAGCATGATCGGGTACCGCAACGACACGTACCGAGACTTCGGCTGGGCCGCCGCCCGGCTGGACGATCTGCTGAACCTGATCCCGGCGCGGCTGACTTGCCTGATGATCGTGGCCCTGTCGGGGCAGTGGCGCCAATGGCGGGCCATCTTGGCGGACGCGCGGCGCCACATCTCGCCCAATGCCGGCTGGCCAGAGGCCGCAATGGCCCGCGCGCTGGACGTGGCACTGGCCGGGCCGCGCAGCTATGACGGGCAGATGCGCGATCTGGCCTGGGTCAACGGCGAAGCCCGGCGCTCAATCGGCGCAACGGAGGTTTTCCGCGCATGCGGAATGCTTTGGCAGGTTTGGGGGCTTGCGTTGGCGGGGCTGACGGTGTGGGTTGTTCTGAACACGGTTTTCTGAGGATGGTTTTCGTCATGCGCATTGTCTCGGGCCTTGTGGCCGCTTGCCTGTTCGCTGCCCCGGCCCTTGCACAATGCGGCGGCGGCTTCAGCGCCTTCGTTCGCGGGCTGAAGGCCGAAGCGGTGCAGCAGGGGTTCGATACGGCCACGGTCGATGCGTTCTTCAACGGTGTGCAACAGGACCCCAAGGTGCTGAAGGCCGACCGGGCACAGGGCGTGTTCCAGAAACCGTTCATCGAATTCTCGCGCCGCCTGATCTCGCAGGACCGGATCAGGCGCGGCCAGGCGATGGCGCAGAAATACGACGCCGTGTTCGACCGGATCGAGGCCGAATACGGCGTGTCGCGTGGGGTCCTGCTGGCCTTCTGGGCGTTCGAGACGGATTACGGCGCCTTCCAGGGCGATTTCAACACCCGCAATGCGTTGGTGACGCTGGCCCATGATTGCCGCCGCCCCGAGCTGTTCCGGCCGCAGATCTTCGCCGCGATCGAGCTGTTCCGGAACGGCGATTTCGACCCGAACCGCACCACCGGCGCCTGGGCGGGCGAGATCGGCATGGTGCAGATGCTGCCCCGTGACATTCTGGAAAACGGCGTGGACGGTGATGGCGACGGGCATGTGCGGTTGAAAACGTCGGCCCCCGACGCGCTGATGTCCGGGGGCAAGATGTTGTCGCATCTGGGTTGGCAGCCGGGTCAGCCCTGGCTGCAGGAGGTCACCGTGCCTGCGCAGATGGACTGGTCGCTAAGCGGGCCGGGCAAACCGCGCCCGGTCTCGGACTGGCAGGCGGTGGGTGTGCAGGCGCGTAGCGGGTCGCTGGCCAACCTGCCGGCCTCGCTGATCCTGCCGCAGGGGCGCAAGGGGCCGGCCTTTCTGGCCTATCCAAATTTCGATGTCTATTTCGAGTGGAACCAGAGCTTTGTCTATGTCCTGACCGCGGCCTATTTCGGAACGCGTCTCGAGGGCGCACAAGTCTATGCTGCGGGCAACCCCGAACCGGGCCTGACCGGCGCTCAGATGAAGCAGCTGCAGGCCAAGCTGCAGGCGCGCGGGCACGACGTAGGCAAGATCGACGGTATTCTTGGCGCCGGTACGCGGGCCGCAGTTCAGGCCGAGCAGGCCCGGCTGGGCCTGCCCGCAGATGCTTGGCCAACGGTGGATCTGCTGAACCAGCTCTGAGCGGGCGCGGCACAGGAAAGGCCAGTGCGAAGCCAACCGCTCGAACCGGCGGCCCGATGACCGACGGCAGAAAACGGTTGATCCGACGGCGCGGCATCCGCTTAACTTCCAGAGGTGAAAAGTTTCCCGGGCCGGATCGCAGGGGCGGACGCGGCGATCCGCGCCCGGTGCGGTCCGGCTGCAATCGGGCAAGCACCCTGCCCGGCTGTCTGGAGGTTGGTGTGATCCGTGTTCTGAGTGTTCTGCTGTGTCTCGGTGTCGGGCCGGCATTTGCCGCCCCCAACTGCGCCGAGAGTCCGGTACCCAACTTGCAAGGATTTGACATTCCCGCGCCGCCTGATCCCGGCGACACCGCGCAGCCTGCAGCAGTCGTTGTACCCGCTGACATTGTCCGCACGCCCGTCGCCGTCTCGCCCCGCCCTGCCTTACGACCGTGCAAGTTTTCCAAGATCGGAGAGGGCCGCCAGCGCATGCGCGAACGTGGCGCCTTGTGCGATGACTGGACCATCGTTGGCGAACCTCGGAGACGCTTCGCCGGAACGTACCGGGGCTGCGGCATCGGTCGCCCGGTTCAGGTCCACAGCATGTCGGACATCCGACTGAGCCAGAAGGCGTTGATGGATTGCCGAACGGCAATCACCCTCAATACATGGATCGAGACCATGGCCAAACCGGCCTTTGCAGATCTGGGCGGCGGATTGGACGAGGTCCGGCTTGTCGGACACTATTCCTGCCGGACGCAGAACAACCACCGCTATGCGCCTTTGTCCGAACATGCGCGCGGTCGGGCCGTCGACGTTTCGGCGTTTCAACTCAGGGATGGCACGATCGTGTCCGTGCGGGATGGGTGGAATACACTGGAATTCGGCCCCATTCTACGCCGCCTACATCGCGAAGCCTGCGGGCTGTTCGGTACCGTGCTCGGCCCGGCGGCGGACAAGTACCACCGTGATCACTTCCACTTCGACACGGCACAGCGCCGCAATGGGGCGCTGTGCCGCTAGCATCCGGCCAAAGCCATGCACTGCCAGGCTCCACGCATCGGGGCCGAGCCCGATGGATCTGAATGCCATGACATCAAGGCCGCACCGGAAATCGTTCGCCTTTTTCGGTGATCAGGATCAGCCGGTCTTTGTTGCGCACATACAGATCGCAGCGGTCGAACCCATTTCGATACTGCACACAGATGCTGCCATCAGCGGCGATGCTGTAGGTCCCGAAGGCCGTTCCGCCGCCATTGGCCGCTGAATAGGTATAGGAATAAGACCCACCGGCCGAGTATTTCGACTGACCGTCGTCATGGAAGGTCAGCGTGCGGCCTGCCAACGCATCCAGTTCAGCGGGGCTTAAGGGGACGTCGCCGGGGCGGGTGGCCCATTCGGCAGCCCAGAGAGGCGAGGCGGCGCAAGCCGCGCCGATCAGCAACAGATGTTTCATGCGGCCAGCCTAGCCCGGCCCGGCACGATCGCGGAATAACGTTGCGGTGAGCGGTCAGGCGACCATCTGCTCGGCCTTCTTCAGATCGACCGAGACCAGCTGGCTGACGCCCTGTTCCTGCATGGTCACGCCGAAGAGACGGTCCATCCTGGCCATGGTCACCGCGTGGTGGGTGATGATTAGGAACCGCGTGTCGGTCTGGCGGCACATCTCGTCCAGCAGATCGCAGAACCGGGTCACGTTGGCATCGTCCAGCGGCGCGTCGACCTCGTCCAGCACGCAGATCGGCGCCGGGTTGGCCAGAAACACCCCGAAGATCAGTGCGGTGGCGGTCAGGGTCTGTTCCCCGCCCGACAGCAGGCTGAGCGTCGACAGCTTCTTGCCGGGCGGTTGGCACATGATCTCGAGCCCCGCATCCAGCGGGTCGTCGCTCTCGACCATCACTAGGTTGGCCTCGCCGCCACCGAACAGATGCTTGAACAGCATGGCGAAGTTCGCGTTGACCTGCTCGAATGCGGTCAGCAGGCGCTCGCGGCCCTCACGGTTGAGGCTGGCGATACCGCTGCGCAGCGCCTTGATCGCTTCTTCAAGATCGGATTTCTCGCTGTTGAGCGTGTCGAACTCCTCCTGAACCTCCTTGGCATCCTCCTCGGCGCGCAGGTTCACCGCACCCATCGCGTCGCGCTGGCGCTTGTGGCGGTTCACCTCTGCTTCCAGGGCATCGGCGGCGGGCATGTCCTCAGGGTTCACGTCCAGCTGGTTCAACAGCTGGTTCGGTGTCAGTTGTTGATCCTCGGCGATGCGCTCGGCGGCGGCGGCGACACTTTCCTTGGCCGCCTCGAACCGCGCCTCGGCCGCGGCGCGGGCTTCGCGCGCCTCCGAGGCCTTGCGCTCGGCCTCGCGCTCAGCCAGCACGGCCTCGCGTTGCAGGGTTTCGGCCTGGACCAGCTTGTCTGTGGCCTCGGCGCGGCGGGCCTCGGCGGCCTCGATCATCTCGTTCAGCTCTTCGCGCGCCTCGGCGATCTCGGCGGGCGCGGCCATCGCCTCGGTCAGTTCTTCTTCCGAGCTGGTTTTGCGCTCGGCCAGCTCGGCGATGCGCTTCTCGGCGGTTTCCAAGCGGTGTTTCCAGCCGCTCAGGTCCTTGGCCACCTCCTGCGCGCGGCGGGTGCGGGCCTCGCCTTCGCGGCGCAGCTCGTCATGGGTCGAGCGGTGCGTCAGCATGGTGATCCGCGCGGCCTCGACCGTCTGCTTGATATCCTCGACCCGTGCGCGGGCAGTGTCCAGATCGCCCAGCGCGGCCAGCGCGGCCTCGGCCTCGCGCAGCTGGGCGCGGGCCGCCATCGCATCCTGCTTGTGACGGTCGACCGCAAGCGTCAGGTTCTCCAGTTTGCCCTGCGCCAGGTTGCGGTCGGCCTCGGCCCGGCTGAGCGCGCGGGCCGCTTCGGCCATGCGTTGGTCGGCGGCGCGGCGGGCCTCGCGTGCGCGGCGGTCGGCCTCTGTCACCTCGGCCAGTTGTCGCGACAGGGCCTCGTGCGCGGCGCGGGCACCGTCGGCCTGCGCTTCGACCTGCGCCAGCTGCTGTTTCAGCACCTCGAGCTTGTTGAGCTGCTCCAGCCGCAGCGCCGCGGCGCTGGGGGCATCCTCGGCCCAGGCGCGGAACCCGTCCCAGCGCCATAGATCGCCCGAGCGCGACACCAGCCGCTGGCCGGGTTTCAACAAAGGTTGCAGCCGCGCGCCCTGATCCGCGTCGATCAGGCCGATCTGTGCGATGCGACGGCTGAGACGGTCCGGCCCCGATACGTGCAGCGCCAGAGGCACGGCCCCGTCCGGCAAAGGCTGATCGGCGTCATAGCCCGGCACCTGCACCCAACCCGACGGCCCATCGCCTTCGACCAGCGGGGCGCGGAGGTCATCCGCCAGCGCGGCCCCCAGCGCCTTTTCAAAGCCCGGCTCGACCCGAAGCAAGTCCAGCACCTGTCCGCCCTCGGCGGTGTCGCGCTCGACCAGCTTGGCCAGCGCAGTGGTCTCGGCCCGGATCGCCCCCAGCTCGCCCTCGGCCTCAGACCGTTGGGCGCGGGCCTCGGCCTCGCGCGCCTGGGTCTCGCCGCGCAGTTCGTCGGCGGCGGCCAGCGCTTCTTCGGCGGCTTCGGCGGCCTCGCGCGCCTCTTCCTCAGCGGCTTGCGCGGCCTCGAACGCTTCGTCGGCGCGGGTCAGCGCGGCGCGGGCCTCGGCAACGGCCGCGCGGGCCTTTTCCTCTTCGGCCTCTGAGCGTGCCAGCGTCTTGCGGCTGTCCTCGACCAGGCGCTGCGCCGATTGGTGACGCGCGACCAGACGAGCGGTGTCCTCGGTCTCCTGCGCCAGCAGATCCTCGCGCTCCTGCAGAACCGCGGCGGCCTCTCGGGCAATTTCGGCGGCTTCGGCCAGCTTGTCGTCATGGCCCTCGGCGGCCTTGGCCAGTTCGCGGGCTTCCCATTCCAGCCGTTCGATCATCTCGCCGGCGTCGCGGTTCAAACCGGTTTCACGCTCAATGTCGCGGCCCAGTTGCTGGATGCGGGCAGTCAGGGTTTCGATGGTCTGGCGCGCGCGGGTTTCCTGATCGGACAGCTGATCGCGCTGCACCTGCTGGCGCTGCAGGACGGCGGCGGCGATGGCCTCCTCCTCGCGCAGCGGCGGCAGGGTTTCTTCGATCTCGGCGCGTTTCGCGCTGGCGGCGCGGGCCTCGGCCTCGGCGCGCGCGGCTTCGGTGATGCGGTCACGCAGACGCTCTTCGGCCTGCTGGCGGGCCATGTCGGCCTCTTTCCAACGGCGATACAGCAACATACCTTCGGCTTGGCGCAATTGCTCGCCGATCTCGCGATACCGCGCGGCCTGACGGGCCTGGCGCGCCAGCTGCGCCAGCTGCGTGCCCAACTGTTCCAGAACGTCATCGACGCGGGTCAGGTTGGCCTCGGTGCCCTTGAGCTTCAGTTCGGCCTCATGCCGGCGCTGGTATAGGCCCGAGATACCGGCGGCCTCTTCCAGAATGCGGCGGCGAGCGCGGGGTTTGGCGTTGATCAGCTCGGCGATCCGGTTCTGCCCCACCAGCGCGGGCGAATGCGCGCCGGTCGAAGCATCGGCGAACAGCATCTGCACGTCGCGGGCGCGCACGTCTTTGCCGTTGGCCTTGTAGGCGCTGCCCACGTCGCGGGTGATGCGGCGCACGATTTCGATCTGATCGCTGTCGTTGAACCCGGCCGGAGCCAGACGTTCCGAGTTGTCCATGGTCAGGACGACCTCGGCGAAGTTGCGCGCCGGACGGGTGGCGGCACCGGCAAAGATCACGTCCTCCATCGCACCGCCGCGCATCGATTTGGGGCGGTTCTCGCCCATCACCCAACGCAGCGCCTCGAGCAGGTTGGACTTGCCGCAGCCGTTGGGCCCCACAACACCGGTCAACCCGTCGGCGATGATCAGATCGGTCGGATCGACAAAGCTTTTGAAGCCGGTGAGTTTGAGTTTGGTAAAGCGCAAAGGCCGGTTTCCATGATTCCCGTTCCTTCAAAGTCTGGACAAGGGAATGGCCGTGAGTCAACGAAGTTGCGCAGGATATGGGATATTGGGCCAAGTTATCCACAATATCTTGCTGATTTGGGCGGAATTGCGCGGAGTCAATAAGGCGAACACTCGAACACCTGGTATCCGGTGTCCGATCCGCTGTCATGGGTGCCGAAGTCGATGCATTCATAGTTGGTCGGCGTGACCGCAGCCAGCAACAGCCGGTTCGACGCCCTGCGGTCACAGGCGAGAATGCCCACGGTCACTGCCGCATCGCCGAGCACGTCGGCGACCGGACAGCCCGAGACCTGCGCCATGGCCAACGCGGCCCGATCCCGGATCGACCCCAGCCACGGGGCATATTGGCTGTTGACGCGGACCGCCTCGGCGAGGTCTCCGCGCCGGCGCACGTCGAACACGCTGCCGTTTATGGCCACGCGGGTTGCGGGCAGGTCGCGGAAATGGGGCGTGCCGGCCGAGCAGCCGGCCAGCAACAGCAAGGCGAGGAACCGGATCATGCCGCAGCTTTGCGGCAAAATGGTTAACGAAAGCTTTCCCGAACTTACCCGCGCATGACCGTGCCCAACCGGGCAATGCCCTCGGCAATCCTGGCCTCGTCCGAGTTGGAGAAACTCAGCCGGATCGTATTGGCGCCGCTGCCATCTGGGTGAAAGGCCTGTCCGGGCACAAAGGCGACCTTGACCGTCTCAAGCGCGCGGGCCAGTAGCTGTGCGCCATCCGAGCCGGGCGGCAGGGTCAGCCAGATGAACATGCCACCCTCGGGCCGGGTCCATTGCACGCCTTCGGGCATGTGCCGTTCCAACGCCGCCAGCATCGCGTCGCGGCGCGCGCGGTAGGTTGCGCGCACTTTCGGGATGTGGCTGTCGAAACAGGTTTGGGCAACTTGGTGCACGGCCATCTGGTTGATGGTGGCCGAATGCAGGTCGGCGGCCTGTTTCATCAACACAAGCTGCGAGATGACGGGCCGCGCCGCCACGACCCAGCCAACTCGCAACCCGGGCGACAGAGTCTTGGAAAAACTGCCGCAATAGATGGTTCGGCACGCTTGCAGATCGCCCTTTCGCGCCAGTTCCAGCGCAAGGATCGGCGGAATCGCCTGCCCGTCATAGCGCAGGGCCTGATAGGCGCCGTCCTCGATCAGGGCGCAGTCCAACTCCTCGGCCAAATCCAAAAGGGCCTCACGCCCCAGCCGATCGACGGTCTCGCCGGTCGGGTTGGCAAAGTCGGGCGACAGATAGGCGTATTTGATCGCCCCCGGCCCCGCCGCGGCCCGATATTGCGCCGCGCCCGCGTTGCCGCCTGCGCGCAACCGGTCAAAGCGAGGCTCATAGGCGTTAAAGGCCGCCAAGGCTCCCAGATATGTCGGCCATCCGACCAGCGCCGTGTCGCCGGGCGACAGGAACAGCTTGCCCAGATAGTCCAGCGCCTGTTGCGAGCCCGAGGTGATCAGAACATCATCGGGGCCGCAGTCGATGCAGATCTGACGCATGTGGTCGGCGATCCATTCCCGCAACGGCAGGTACCCTTCGGACACGGAATACTGCAGCGCCTGCGCCCGGCTGTCGGCCCTAAACGCCTGTTGGAATGCCTGGGCAAAGGCCTCGGCCGGAAACAGCGCCGGGTCGGGGATACCGCCGGCAAAAGAAATGATGCCGGGTTGATCCAGCAGTTTCAGCAGCTCTCGGATTTCAGACGCCTTCATTCGCGCGGCGCGCGTGGCAAATAGCTGATGCATGGGCCGAGCCTCCTCCGCTGGGTCGGACCGACGCTATGACCTCCGCGCTTAAAGTCAATAATACTGACCTATTGTTTCAGGCAATGTGATCGCGGCCCGTTCTTGCGCAGGCCGGGCTTGTGTGGTCATATGATTTGACCAATTTCCAGCGATGTTCCGATGCCCTTTCAGAAAGTCCAGACCGAGAAACTGTCCCTGGCCGTCGTCAAACAGATCGAGCTGCTGATCCTGCGCGGGATCCTGCGCCCCGGTGAACGCCTGCCGCCCGAGCGCGAACTGGCCGACCGACTGGGCGTATCGCGCCCGTCGCTGCGCGAGGCGATCTCGCAACTGCAGGATCAGGGCCTGCTGTCTGCCAAGGCCGGGTCGGGCATCTATGTGGCCGAGGTTCTGGGCTCGGCCTTTTCTCCGGCGCTGATCCGTCTGTTCAGCAGCCATGACGAGGCCGTGTTCGATTACCTTTCCTTCCGGCGCGACATGGAAGGTTTGGCGGCCGAACGCGCCGCGCGTCTGGGCTCGGACAGCGACCTGAAGGTGATCCAAGCGATTTTCGACAAGATGGAGGCCGCCCATGCCCGCAACGCGGCCGATGACGAGGCCCATCTGGACGCGCAGTTCCACATGGCGATCATCGAAGCCAGCCACAACGTGGTGATGCTGCACATGATGCGGTCGATGTTCGATCTGTTGCGGCAAGGCGTGTTCTACAACCGCCAGATCATGTTCCACCAGCGCACCACGCGCGACGCAATCCTGAACCAGCACAGGGCAATCAACACAGCCCTTCAGGCCCGCGACCCCGAGGCCGCCCGACAGGCAGTGGAACAGCACCTGAGCTTCGTCGAACGCTGTATGCAGGACCAGCAGAAAGCGCAGCGCAACGAACGTATCGCGCGCCAGCGCCTGGAACACGAAACCGCCGGGCGTTAAGCGCCAGTTGTCAGATCCGATGCAACTTTCGCATCAGTCTGTGCTTCCACAGCTGGGGTCGCGCAAAAGGCTTGGGGTCGCATTTACGCAGATCGGGAAAGGTCGCTTCGGCCTCTTTGCGGGTCCGCAACTTTAGTGGTTCGTCGAGGATACGGCGGACCAGATCATCCTGCGGCACGACCGAAGCGCGCTCGGCATCGATCACCTCGAGCATTTCGGCATGGTAGGCTTCGATATCTTCCGACCGTTGTCCGTTGCGGAACCTGAACGCGCCAATTTGGTCATGAACGGACAACATCGTTGTATGCTTCGAAAACCTCAGCCACAGTTCTCCGTCCACGGCAAGGCGGAGCGACTCGTTCAACCTACCGCCTGCGACTTCCCACAGGCTGCGGCGCCAGAAAGTCGATTCCTGCTGAATCCATTGATAGTCGGCCGCAAGAAACCGCGTATGGGTCACAAGTCGCGGGCGGTGGATGCTCAAAACCTGATCGGCCTCGTCGATACAGGTCACCCGACCGGTCAACCATTCTACCGAGGAATTGAACGCAAATATCGAGCCCACAAGTGACAGGCTTCCGGGCAACAGGACATCGTCCGAGTTGATCCATCCCATCACATCTCCGGTCGACACCGCAAAGCCCCGATTTATTGCGTGGGCTTGTCCGTCATCCGGTTCGGACAGAACCGTAGAGAAGAAATTGCGGTACCTCTCGACGACTTCGAGGGACCCATCCGTACTGCCGCCATCCGAAAGGATCAGTTCGAGGTCTGGATAATTCTGATCGATGACAGACCGAATCGTGCGTTCGAGAAACTCGGCGCAATTGAGATTCGGGATCACAACGCTGATCAGAGGCAGCTGCGTCATATCTTACCACGGGTTTGGCTGGGCAAGCCGTGAAACGAACAAAATGGTTCTGATTTAGCATAGACAAAAAAAACGGTGAGGGCAAAATCTGCCCTCACCGAACATTGTGCAACCGTCGTGAAGCTCTGCAATGCGTCAGCAAACAGCTGCCGATGGCAGCTACCTGCGCCGGATCAATGCAGTTTCTGCGCCACGGTCGCGATGGCCTCGTCGATCAGTTTGTTGGCCTGGGCCGCGGTCATCTGCTTGGCCAGTACCGACTGTGCGGCGACGACAGCCGCTGCGACGGCCTGATCGCGAACCTCTTTGACCGCTGCGGCCTCAGCCGAGGCGATCTGATCCTGAGCAGCCGCAAGGCGACGGGCAATCGACTTCTCAAGGTCGGCCTTGGCCTGCTCGGCCGCCAGAACCGCGTCTTCCTTGGCCGCGGCCACGATGGCATCAGCCTGGGCCTGCACCTCGCGCTGCTTGCGCTCGTACGAGGCCAGCAGGCCGCGCGCTTCTTCGTGCAAGGCGCGGGCTTCGTCCAGTTCGGCCTGGATGCCCTGGGCGCGATTGTCCAGCGCCCCGCCGATCATGCCGGGCACCTTGAAGTAGAACAGCACCGCGATGAAGACGATGAAGCCCAGCAACACCACGAAGTCGGTGTTGCCCAGCGAGAAGAACGGGCCGCTTGCGGCAAAGGCCGGGCTGGCGGCGCCCGCAGTCAGGACAAGGGCAAGGATGTTCCGCATGTCACTTATCCTTTCAGCTGTGCTTCTACGGCACCTGCGATGGCATCGGCATCCGCCTTGCCGCCCAGTGCGGTGACCAGCTCGGCCGCCACGTCCTTGGCAACCACTTGAATGCTTTCCAGCGCTCCGGCCTGGATCTCGGCAATCGCCTTTTCGGACTCGGCCGCCTTGGCCGCGATTTCCGCGTCAGCCTTGGCGATCGCGTCATCCAGATCCGCCTGGATTTCGGCGCGGGCTTCGGCCGCAATCCGCTGCGCCTCGGCACGGGCATCGGCCAGCGCCTTGTTATAGGCTTCTTCGGCCTCGACCGCTTTGGCCTTCAGGTCTTCGGCCGCGGCCAGGTCGTTGGTAATGGTCCCCTGACGCTCGGCCAGGATCGCCGCGATGCGCGGCAGGGCCACGCGGGACAGAACCAGAAAGATGACGACCAGCGTAACGACGAGCCAGAAGATCTGGTTCGGGAACCAGTCGAAGCAAAGCTGCGGCATCCCGATGGCAGAGCCATGAGAGTCGACGCAGGTTCCTACTGCTCCGGTTGTTTCAGTCGCCATGATGTCCTCCGTCGGAACGTTGTCTTTACAACAGGTGGGCCGCTATGGCTTGGGCCCACCTGCGCGTAAGGATCAGGTTCCGCAGATTATACGGCGAACATCAGCAGCAGCGAGACCAGGAATGCGAAGATCCCCAGGGCTTCTGCGAATGCGATACCGATGAACAGGGTTGCGGTCTGCGAAGCAGCCGCCGAGGGGTTGCGCAGAGCGCCGGCCAGGAAGTTGCCAGCCACGTTGCCCACCCCGATTGCGGCCGCGCCGGAACCGATTGCTGCCAGGCCTGCGCCGATGTGTGCGAGATCGCCTTCCATGATGTATCTCCTTACGAATTGGAAGTTTCGATTTTGGGTTATCGTTCCTGTGCCGGGGTCACGCCCCGATCAGTGATGCGGATGCAGAGCGTCCTTCAGGTAAACACAGGTCAGAATGGTGAATACGTAGGCCTGGATGAAGGCCACCAGGACCTCGAGGCCATACATCGCGGTGATCGCCAGAACCGACACAGGCGAGATCGCGGCAATCGCGGCGAAACCGGCGAAAACCTTGATCACGGCGTGGCCCGCCATGACGTTGCCCGCAAGACGGATCGAGTGGCTGACCGGACGCACGAAATACGAGATCAGTTCGATGATCGCCAGGATTGGGCGGAGGGCCAGCGGTGCGCTCGACACCCAGAACAGGCTGAGGAACCCGGCGCCGTTCTTGACAAAGCCCAGCACGGTCACGGTCAGGAACACCGCCAGCGCGAGCACCACGGTCACAGCGAAATGCGAGGTGGTTGTGAACGACATGGGCAGCAGGCCCAGGAAGTTCGCGGTGACGATGAACATGAACAGGGTCATGACATAGGGGAAGAACTTGACGCCTTCCTTACCGCAGATGTCTTCCAGCATCTTGTAGATGAAGCCATAAGCCAGTTCGGCGATCGACTGCATGCGGGTCGGGACGATGGCGCGCTTCGAAGTGCTCAGCACCAGCAGACCGATGATGGCCAGAACCGCGAAGAACAGCCACAGGGTCACGTTGGTGGGCGTGTACCAAGCGATCGTGTCGCCGCCGAACAGCGGCTTGACGATGAACTGGTCCATGGGATGGAACACCAGGCTGCTGCCTTCTGCTGCGTGTTCTGCGCCTGCGGCGCCGTGTGCTGCGGTGGTCTCGCTTGCCACGTTCAGTCCCTCTCGTCCTTCTCGGCCCTTGTCGCGGCCGCTTGTTTCTCTTGGGCCTCCTGTGCGCTGCGGAGCATGACCTTCACCCCGGCGACGAGACCCAGCAATGTAAACAGCACCAGGAAGATCGGGATCGTCCCGAACAGGCTGTCCAGCCCGTACCCGATGCCAAATCCGATCCCCAGACCGGATACCATCTCGATGACCATCCGCCAGGCCAGTTCGCCCCCGGATATGTCGGCGTCTGCGCGGGCCTGCGGTTGCTTGGCCTTTTTCGCCGCTTCGATCCGCGCCTCAAGCTGCGTCAGGCGCTGCTTTGGGTCGTCATCGGTCACGGGCGGTTTCCTCGCACAGTCTTGGCGCAGTTGCTAAGCGGCACGCGGCGCAGAGTCAACGGCCTTGATGGACCCAATCGCCGCAGCTCAAGACTTTGTTTTTTCATAACTTTTCTCGCATCTGCCAGTCTCACCGTCCGAGCATCGGGTCCGCGTCAGCCCCAAAAGCCCTGAATCCGCATATTCAACCAAATGGTTGACCAAACTTTCCCGCTGTGGTTCAGCGGGGTCATGTCCGATGACCTCGATACCGTCTTTGCGGCCCTGGCCGACCCCACGCGGCGCGCAATTCTGGCGATGCTGCTCGAGGATGACATGGCCGTCACCGACGTGGCCGAGCCGTTCGAGATGTCGCTGGCGGCGATCTCGAAACACCTGACGATTCTGACCCGGGCCGGGCTGATCAGCCAGGAGAAGCGCGGCCGGGTGAAATGGTGCAAGCTGGAACCCGACTCCCTGCGCGCGGCCTCGGTCTGGATGCAAGGGTTCGGGCAGTTCGAACCGGTCAATCTGGACGCGTTCGAGCGGTTCCTGGAAAACCAGTTGTCCGCGGGTGACGAGGCCTAGCGCACCACGAAGACCGACATGCTGGCATGTTTGGCCAGGTATCCGGCATGGCTGGACAGGATGAAATCGGTGATCCGCGGCGCATGGGTGCCGATTACGATCAGGTCGGCGCCGATCTCTTCGGCGGTGCGGGCCAGATCGCCATCGACCTCGGCCGCCACGTCCACCGAATGGATATTGCGGAAATCGACCCCGCCGCCGCTGGCTTGGGACAGCTCGTCCGCCAGATCGGACAGATGATCGTGGATCGCGCTTTCGGTCTGGGTCGGGTCACCGGGCTGGTTGCTGGTGACACTGACGATGGTGATCCGGGCCCCCTGCCATCGGGCGACTTGGGCCGCAACCTCGGCGGCTTTGCGCACTTCGGGCGGCAAGTGCAGATCGACGGGAAACATGATGTGCTTGAACATGGGACACCTCCTTGACCTTGTATCAGCCTAGCCGAGCCGCGCGGTCTGCCCCTTGATCTGCCTCAACAGGTAGGCGTCAGCGCGCCACGGGCTGCCGGTCGGCGCGTCGCAGATCGTCGCCCTTCAGCAGCAGCACAAGGGCCAGGATCGTCAGCCCGATTCCCACCAGCACCAAAAGGTCCGGCGCCGGCTGGCCCAGCGCGATCTGCCAGATGATCACCCAGCTTGGCGTCAGGTAGGTATAGGCCATGACCTTGGCCGATGGCAGCAGCAGCGTTGCATATTGCAACAGAACGAAGGTGGCCGCGCTGGCGCAGATGGCGACATAGAGCAGGCCGATCCAGACGATCGCCGGCAGGTTGGCCCAGTCGGTCGCGCGGATGTCGGACCAGCCGAACACCGTCAGCACCGCGCACCCGGCCAACAACGTGCCGAAAGTGAACACGACCGGCGGCTCGCCCCGGTTCAGCTTGCGCACCATGGGCGTATAGATCGCATGGGCCACGCAGCCCCAGAAATAGATGATCTCGCCCTGCCCGATCTCGAAGGCGCGAAAGGCCAGCCAATCGGCGCGGAACACCACCCACAGCGCGCCAACCGCGCCCACGCTCAACGCCAGGGCCATGTGCGGGGTGGTGATCTGACGCAGCAACACCCAACCCGCCACCGCCGACAGGATCGGCGTCAGGGTGAACACCGCCGCCGCGCTGACCGGCGGCGCGGTTTTCAGCCCGTAGAACATCAGCACGAAATAGGCCGAGAACAGCCCGCCCAGCACCAGATACCGCCAAGGCGCGCGCGCCGCGCTGCGCGGCAGGCCGGTCGTCATCAGCGCCGCGATGCCGATCACCACGCCGGCAATCGCGAACCGCGCGGCGTTCAGCGCCGCCGGCGCGATCTCGTTGGCAATCATCGAGCCTAGCGAGAAACTGCCCGCCACCAGCGCCGAGAACACCAGCATGGCCAGATGGCCACGCGCCTGCGGGCTCATGGCAGCCAGTCCTTGGCCTGCTCCTTGAGGAATTTCAAGAAGGTCTGCACCTTGTTGGTGCGGTGCAGATCCACATGGGTCACCAGCCACAGATTTCCGGCCCATTCCGGCAGCGGCTCCATCACCTCCTGCAACTGCGGATGGCGGGCGGCCTCCCAGCGGGCCATGAAGCCGATCCCCGCCCCGGCCAGTACCGCCTCGGCCACGGTGAAGTTGTTGGAGCAGCGGAAGGTGATCGCCTCGGCCGGGACATTGGCGCGCAGCCAGCGCGAAAAGGGCGCGCGGCTGTTCTCGTCATCCGCCCCGACGAAGGCGTGGTTGGGGAAATCCTCGACGCCCGCAGGCAGGCCGTGCCGCGCGATGTAGTCCTGACTGGCATACAGCCCCACCTCTTGCGTCATGAAGGGCTGCACAACATTGTCCGGCTGGTCGGGGGCCGCACCGGCACGGATGGCCACATGCGCCTCGCCATATTCCAGGCGGAACAGGCGGTCGCCGGTCAGATAGCGCACGATCAGGTCGGGATGGTCCTGCTGGAACGCGGTCAGCGTGGGCACCACCAGCGGCGCCAGCGAGGCGAGCGAAGTCACCACCAGCTCGCCCGAGACATCGTCTCCGCGCCCCTTCAGCCGCCCGACCAGCTGGTTGAACTGATCCTCGGTGGCCTGGGCCACACGCAGCAGATCCTCGCCCGCCTCGGTCGGGGTGTAGCCGCGCGCGTGGCGTTGGAACAGCTTGACCTTCAGCCGGGCCTCGATCGCGTCGATATGGCGGATCACCGTGGCGTGGTGCACCCCCAGAACCTCGGCCGCGCCGCTGACCGTGCCCATACGCGCAACCTGATAGGCGGTGCGGACCTCGTCCCAATTGTCCATGACAAAACCAATTCTGTGCAATTTCCAACAATGCCTGTTGAATTATCCCAGTTTCGTTCGCTCACGCAATACTCATATTGGGTTCAGACGCAAAATCCGAAGCCTGAGAAGGACACACACCATGACAAAGACCATCCTGCACATCGACGCCTCGGCCCGCCGCACCGGCTCGGCCACCCGCGACCTGTCGGCCCGCATCGTCCAGCACCTGGGCGCCAACCGCATCATCCGCCGCGACCTGGCCACCCCCCTGCCCTTGCTGACCGAGGACTGGATCACCGCAAACTTCACCCCCGCCGATCAACGCGACGCCACCCAGCGCGACCTGCTGGCCCTGTCGGACGAGTTGGTCAAGGAACTGCAGCAGGCCGACACGGTGGTGATCGGGCTGCCGATCTACAATTTCTCGGTCCCCGCCGCCTTCAAGGCCTGGATCGACCTGGTCGCCCGCGCGGGGCTGACGTTTTCATATACCGAGAACGGCCCCAAGGGCCTGCTGGAGGGCAAGCGCGCCATCCTCGCCATCGCTTCGGGCGGAACCGCCGTGGGGTCCGAGATCGACTTTGCAACCGGATACGCCCGCCATGTTCTGGGCTTCATCGGCATCCACGACGTGGATGTGGTGGCCGCCGACCGCATGGCCCTGGACCCGGAAGCCGCGCTGAGCAACGCGCAGAAAGCCGTCGCCGAACTGGCCGCATGATGCAACCGGGCGCCGCCGGTGGCGCCCGGTATTCCACTCTCCGTGAGGCGCGCTCGGACGGGCGCGCCTTTCAGGGCAGCCAGGTGACCTCGCACCCGATACGGTCGAAGAAGGCCATCAGGTCGTCGCGCGCCATGGCCACCGTCCGGTCGTTGACCAATGGATGCATATAGATCACGTCCGCGCGCCGCGCCGCGTCGTCCATGAAGAACCGTACACCGTTGCCCACACCGTTGATCATCGCCAGCGGGCTGACCGCGCCGGGACGGATGCCAAGGTTCTGCATCAGCCGATCCGCCGACCCGAAGGACAGGTTGCCCACCCCCAGTTCGGCGCCCAGCGCCTTGAGGTCGATCTCGCGGCTCTGTTCCAGCGTCACCAGGTAGTTCCGCTTTTTCTTGTCGCGCAGATACATGTTCTTGAGCCGCAACGCGTTTTCACCCGGCACCATGAACTGGTCCTCGACCGCCTTCGACTCTTCGACCGTCCGTAGCGGGACGTGGCTGTGCAGGCGATAGGGCAGCCCCCAATCGTCCAACTGCGCCAGCAGTGCATCGGAACTGAGTGGCAATGTGTCCTGAAAGGCGGATGAGGCGTCCATGGTCTTCTCCCGAATATCGCGCCAGTCATGGCCGACGGGGCAAGACGATGCAACCCGGCAAGCGCGGATGGTTGACTCAGGCAGCCAATGGGCCTAAACGCCAACGCAACATCCGGAAGCGTCTGTTCTTCCGGTCCCTTGAGTCGTTCAGGGATCGCCCCCCACCAGCGAGTTTCGCCCGTGGGGGCGTTTGTGCATTGACTCGTCCGCCCCTATCTATGGGGCGCCAACCGACAACCGGCGAAGGAGGCCGAAGGCATGTTTGAAAATCTATCCGAACGCCTCTCTGGCGTCTTTGACCGGCTGACCAAACAGGGCGCCCTGTCCGAGGAAGACGTCAAGACCGCCCTGCGCGAGGTTCGCGTGGCGCTGCTCGAGGCCGACGTGTCGCTGCCGGTGGCGCGTGCGTTCGTCAAGAGGGTGCAGGAACAGGCGACCGGCCAGGCGGTGACCAAGTCGATTACGCCGGGCCAGCAGGTCGTCAAGATTGTGCATGATGCGCTGGTCGATACCCTGCGCGGCGAGGAAGACCCCGGCAAGCTGAAAATCGACAACCCGCCCGCCCCGATCCTGATGGTCGGCCTGCAGGGCTCGGGTAAAACCACCACCACCGGTAAGCTGGCGAAGCGCCTGAAAGAGAAAGAGGGCAAGAAGGTCCTGATGGCCTCGCTGGACGTCTACCGCCCGGCGGCGATGGACCAGCTGGCGGTGCTGGGCACCCAGATCGGGGTGGACACCCTGCCGATCGTGCCGGGGCAGAAGCCGGTGGATATCGCCAAGCGCGCCAAACAGCAGGCCACGCTGGGCGGCTATGACGTCTACATGCTGGATACCGCGGGCCGTCTGCATATCGACGAAGTCCTGATGGACGAGGTCGAGCAGGTCCGCAACGTGGTCGACCCGCGCGAGACCCTGCTGGTGGTCGACGGTCTGACCGGTCAGGTCGCCGTAGAGGTCGCCGAGGAGTTCGACGCCAAGGTCGGCATCACGGGCGTGGTCCTGACCCGGATGGACGGTGACGGCCGCGGCGGCGCGGCGCTGTCGATGCGCGCAGTGACCGGCAAGCCCATCCGCTTCGTCGGTCTGGGCGAGAAGATGGATGCGCTGGAAACCTTCGAGCCCGACCGCATCGCGGGCCGGATCCTGGGCATGGGCGACATCGTGGCCCTGGTCGAAAAAGCCCAGGAGACCATGGAGCTCGAGCAGACCGAGCGCATGATGAAGCGCATGATGAAGGGTCAGTTCAACATGAACGACCTGAAGATGCAGCTGGAACAGATGATCCAGATGGGCGGCATGCAAGGCATGATGGGCATGATGCCGGGCATGGGCAAGATGGCCAAGCAGATGGATCAGGCCGGGTTGGACGACCGGATCCTGCGCCAGCAGATCGCCATGATCCAGTCGATGACCAAGAAGGAACGCGCCAACCCCGCGCTGCTGCAGGCCAGCCGCAAGAAACGCATCGCGGCTGGTTCGGGCATGGAGGTCAGCGACGTCAACAAGCTGCTCAAGATGCACCGACAGATGTCGGACATGATGAAGAAGATGGGCAAGATGGGCAAAGGCAAGATGCTGAAACAGGCCATGAAGGGCATGTTCGGCAAAGGCGGGCCCAGCCCCGAGGAAATGGCCGCCGGCATGGACCCCAAGGCGCTGGAAGCCGCGGCCAAGGCGATGGGCGGCAAGGTGCCCGGCGGCATGCCCGGCATGGGCGGCGGCATGGCCCTGCCCCCCGGCCTGAGCGGATTCGGAAAGAAGAAGTAAGTGACCGCGCCCGTCGCATATCCCTGGGAGGCTCCGGCCTCCGGCCCCGCTGCCGCCCTGTCGGCGCGGCTGGCGGCGGACTTGCCGCAGCTGGAGACCGCGCGGCTTGTGCTGCGCGCGCCGCGGATCGGGGATTTCGACACCTATGCCGACATCCTGACGTCGAACCGCGCCGAACACATGGACGGCCCGTTTGACCGGCAGGCGGCCTGGCTGGATTTCTCGCAATACGTCGCGGGCTGGCTGCTGCGTGGCGCGGGAATGTGGGCCATCGAGGACCGTGCAGGCGGTCAGGTGCTGGGCTTCGTGTCGATCGGCATGGAATTCGGCGACCGCGAGCACGTGTTGGGCTATTTGCTGACCGAAGCCGCCAAAGGGCGTGGCATCGCAACCGAAGCGGCCGAAGCCGCCCGCGACTTTGCACTGGGTCCGCAGGCCCTGCCGTCACTGGTCAGCTATGTAGACCTCGACAACGCGGCCTCGGCCCGCGTGGCCGAGCGTCTGGGCGCCCAGCGCGACCTGCAGGCCGAGGCCGGGTTCGGCGAGCCGGTTCTGGTCTATCGCCACCTGCCCGGCGACGGCGATGGCGGGATGGAGGCCTACGCATGACGACCTTCGCCATCCCGACCCTTGAGACCGAGCGCCTGATCCTGCGGGCGCCGCATCTGGACGACCTGCCGGCCATGACCGCCTTCTACGAGACCGAGCGCAGCCGCATGGTGGGCGGGCCAAGGGATGCGGCAGACTGCTGGAGCGTGCTGGCGAACCGTCTGGGCCACTGGGCGCTGCGTGGCTATGGCCTGTGGCACCTGACCGAAAAGTCCAGCGGCGCTTTCGTGGGCTGGACCGGCATGATCTATGTACCCGGCTGGGACGAACCCGAGCTGGGCTGGACCCTGATGGAACAGGCCGAGGGCAAGGGGCTGGGCTTTGAGGCCGCGCAGGCCGCCCGCGACCACGCGGCGCGCCATCAGGGACTGAACGGCGTCATCAGCTATATCGCCCAAGCCAATAACCGCTCGCGCGCTCTGGCACAGCGCCTCGGCGCGACCTACGAGCGCGAGGGCGAAGTGCTGGGCAAGTCCGCACAGATCTGGCGGCACCCGAAACTCGACACGTCAACGACCGATCTGAACACCGAAAGGACCGGCCAATGAACAATCCCGTGACGCGGGCCGCGGCCTTGCTGAAAGACCACCGCGAAAGCATCGACCGGCTGGACGCGATCCTGGTCTATACGCTGGCCGAGCGGTTCAAGCACACCCAGGCCGTTGGCAAGCTCAAGGCCGAACACGACCTTCCCCCGTCCGATCCCTCGCGCGAGGCCGCGCAGATCGCACGGCTTGAAGAACTGGCGAAAGAGGCGGATCTGGACCCCGATTTTGCCAAGGCTTTCCTGAATTTCATAATTCAGGAAGTCATTCGACACCACAAGAAACACCAGAAGTGAACCCGAGGTTCAACAAACACCAGAAGTGAACCCGAGGTTCAGCAAACACCAGAAATAGCCGGAGCAATCCGGCCAACGCCATCCAAAGGAGATACCACAATGGCAATGAAAATTCGTCTGGCTCGTGGCGGCTCGAAAAAGCGCCCCTTCTACCGCATCGTTGCAGCGGACAGCCGCATGCCGCGTGACGGCCGCTTCATCGAGAAGCTGGGCACCTACAACCCGCTGCTGCCGAAAGACAGCGAAGAGCGCGTGAAGATGAACATGGAGCGCATCCAGTACTGGCTGGACCAGGGCGCGCAACCGACCGACCGGATCGCCCGCATGCTGGAAGCCGCCGGCGCCAAGGAGAAGACCGAGCGCAACAACCCCAAGAAGGGCACCCCGGGCAAGAAAGCCCAGGAGCGCGCCGAAGAAAAGGCCGCAAAGGCAGCCGAAGCCGCTGCTCCGGCAGAAGAAGCCGCTGCAGAAGAATAAACAGGCGGGCGCGTGCAGGATCAGGCCTTTACCGACGAATTCCGCACGCAGTTCGATCTGTTGATGCGGCTCCGGCGCGACGTGCGCCGGTTCCGCACCGACGCGGTGGACGAGGCAGTGCTGACGCGCTGCCTCGACGCGTTTCAGCTGGCCCCTTCGGTGGGTCTGAGCGAACCCTGGCGCGTGATCCGCGTCGAAAGCGACGCGGCCCGTACCGCGGCGCTGGAGAATTTCAAGGCCGCCAATGACGCCGCGCTTGCGGGCTATTTCGGCGACCGGGCGCATCTGTACAGCCAGTTGAAGCTATCGGGTATGCAAGAGGCTCCGGTGCAGCTGGCGGTGTTCTGCGATGACGCCACCGACAAGGGCCAGGGGCTGGGCGCGGGCACCATGCCCGAAATGCGCCGCTATTCGGTGGTCTCGGCCGTCACTTTGTTTTGGCTGGCGCTGCGCGCGCATGGGATGGGGTTGGGCTGGGTTTCGATCCTCGATCCCGACCGGCTGGCCCGCGACCTGTCGGTGCCCGACGACTGGCGGCTGATCGGCTATTTCTGCGTGGGCTGGCCCGAGGAAAGCTCGGACACGCCCGAGTTGGAAACTCTGGGCTGGGAAGCCCGCCGCGGCAGCCTGCCGGTGGACGTGCGGTAGGATGCCATGTTCGGATTGATACGCCTTCCCATCCTGTTGCTGATCGCCTTTATTGTGGGCGTGTTCTTTGAACGCAGCAATCAACGCGAAGTCTGCGCCGAAATCGGCCGGTGGATGAACGGAACTTGTGTGACGACGGAAATGCCCAATGACTGATCTGATCTGTGTCGGCAGCATCGCCGGGTCCTTCGGCGTACGCGGCGAGGTCCGCCTGAAAAGCTATTGCGCGGTTCCCGAGGATATTGAGAACTACTCCCCCCTGACCGACGAGACCGGCACCGAGCGCTATCCGCTGATCATCACGCGCGCAATCAAGAACGGGTTTGCCGCGCGCCTGGGCGGGGTCGAGACCAAGGAGCAGGCTGACGCCCTGAAGGGGCTGCGCCTTTTTGCCCGGCGCGATCAGTTGCCGTCGCTGCCGGATGACGAATTCTATCACGCCGACCTGATCGGGCTTGAGGTCTATGACACCGGCGGCACCCTGCTGGGCAAGGTCAAGTCAGTGCAGAACCACGGCGCCGACGACCTGCTGGAACTGCACGGGCCGGGGCTGAAAACCACCGTTCTGCTGCCCTTCACAAAGGCGGCAGTACCCACGGTTGACCTTGAGGCCGGCCGCATCGTCGCCGACCCGCCCGAAGGGCTGCTGTGATGCGGCGCATCCTGCTGCATCTGGGCCTGCACAAGACGGGCACCACGGCGGCCCAGTCGTTTCTGTTCGAAAACCGCGAACTCATCTGGCCACACCACGCGTTGGTGCTGCCCTATGTCACCCGCAAGCGCGGGTTGTCCGAGGCGGCCACCCGCCATTCGCTCTATGGCACGGTGGGCACGCTGGCCGAGTTCGGTTCGCAGTTTCATGCCCTTCTCGACTCGCTGGATTTCGGCGAAAAGCGCGGGCTGGTGCTGAGCGAGGAGAATTTCGCCGGGCTTCGGCCTAGTCGCAATCCGGCGGTGGGCTATGACGCGGCGCCCGAACTGGCGGCCTGCATCGTGGACATGGTGCGCAACCGGCTGGCGGGGGATCCGCTGGACATCACCGTCTATCTGTCGCTGCGCCAGCGCGGCAGCTGGTTGCGCAGCCTGTGGGCACACGACCTTCAGCGCACCCGGCTGGTTCTGGATTTCGACGCCTTCCGCGACAAGCTGGCCGACCTGCCCTCGCCCCAGCAGACCGCCGAAGCGATCCGCGACCGGCTGCCTTCGGTCCGCGTGCAGACGGAATGGCTGGAAGAACTGCGCGAACGCCCGTTTGGCCCCGGCACGCCCTTCGCCGAATTCCTGAACCTGCCGCGCGAAAAGGCCGCGCAGCTGATCACGCCGACCCGGTCCAACCCCGCCCTGCCCGAGGCCACGTTGAAGGCGATGCTGGATCTGAACCGATCGGGGCTGGACGAGGCGGCGCTGGTCCGGCAGAAGGCCCGCATCGTCGAAGACGCCCGGAACAGCCTGACCCCTCAGCCATGACGGACAAACCCGCCAAATCCCACGGCCGCAAGGCCATCCGCCCCACCCTGAAGCCGCGCGAGCTGTTGACGCCCACGCCGGACCTGTACGGCGTGTGGAAGGCCAAGGTGATCACGCTGTTCCCCTCGGCCTTTCCCGGTGTTCTGGGCGAAAGCCTGACCGGCAAGGCCCTGCAAGACGGGCTTTGGCAGCTGGAAACCGTCGATTTGCGACAGTTCGGCATCGGCAAGCATCGCAATGTCGACGACACGCCCGCTGGCGGCGGCGCCGGCATGGTGCTGCGCGCCGACGTGCTGGGCGCGGCGATCGAACACACGATGGACGGCGTGCGGGGCAACTGGCCGTTGGTCTATCTCAGCCCGCGCGGCCGCCGGATGGACCAGCGCATGATGCAGAATTTCGCCCGCTGCGACGGCCTGACCCTGCTGTGCGGCCGGTTCGAAGGCGTGGATGAACGGGTGCTGGAGCACTACGGCATCCAAGAGGTCTCGCTGGGCGATTTCGTGATGACCGGCGGCGAGATCGCCGCGCAGGCGCTGATCGACGCCACCGTCCGGCTGCTTCCCGGCGTTCTGGGCAACCAGGCCTCGGCCGAGGAGGAGAGCTTTGCCTCGGGGCTGCTGGAACACCCGCAATATACCCGCCCGGCCGAATGGAAAGGCCGCCCGATCCCCGAGGTCCTGATGTCGGGCCATCACGGCCGCATCGCCGAATGGCGGCAGCAGATGTCGGAACAGATCACCCGCGAACGCCGCCCCGATCTTTGGGCTTCCTATCGCAAGGAACAGGGCGAGGACTAGGGCCCGCCGGCCTTCCACCGCGTCCACAGATCGGGCGAGCCGTTGAAGGCGTTGATGTCCACCCGCCCCTGCACGCCCGGCACAAGCCCGGTGCCCGTGTACTGCCAGAACCGCCAGACCGCCCGGGGATAGACATTGCGCGGATGCCCCGCGACCGAGCGCAGCCAAAACTCGGTCTTGGGCAGTCGGCCAATGCTAGTGTCCGCGTAGAAATCGACCGTGGTGTAGACGATCGGCCGGCGGCCGTAGTGACGTTCGAGGATATCAAGGAACCGCTGCGCCTCGGCCCGGACGGTCTTGCCGTCGGGGCGCAAGGTGCAGGTTTTCGAATGCGGCGTCCACTCCATGTCGAGCACATGCGGCAGGTCGGCCCCACGCGGCACGTTGCGGATGAACCATCGGGCCTGCTCGGCCGCCGGACGACAGAAATAGTAGTAGTGATAGGCGCCCCAGGGCACACCCGCCGCCGCCGCGCCGCTGCTGTGGTTTTCGAACATCGGGTCGGCCACGTCGCCGCCCTCGGTCGCCTTGATGAAGACAAAGCTGATGCCCGCGGCCTTGGCTTGGCGCCAGTCGATCTGGCCCTGCCAGCGCGACACGTCCAGCCCGTGAACGGGATAATGCTCTGGTCGGCGGCGGTCCCAGTCATGCGGGTCGGCATCGGCAAAGGCTGGATACAGGGCCTGCGGCGCCGAGCGGTCGTACCCGGCCGGCAGGTCGGTCACCTGCGGCGCGGGCGTGCGGCGTCCGCAAGACAGCAGCAACAGGCCGATGGCCACACCGAGTATGACTTTGCGCATCCTATCGTCCTGCCTCAGATAACGTTGCCCGATTATCACCAGCATGCCTGAGTGCCCGAATATCGCAACATTTGCGTTCCACGGCGGCGGATTTTCACCGCTGCGCCAGTTAAACCCGGTGAATCGGGCTTGATCTACCTCCGCGAATTGCCTAAACGAGCGCAATCCGGTGGCGCCCTGCGGCGACTCCGGTGTTTTGGTTTGTGTCGCAGGATCGCACCCGGCTTTCTTCGGATCGGGGAAGCTGCACACGAAACCGCACGGAAGGAACAGTCGACCTGATCTCTGGCGGGCTGCGCAAGCGGGACCCGGGGAAGACCAAGAGCTCTCGGGCCGTGCCAACTTCGTGGACCAACCACGAGCAGATAGGAGTACCTGCGATGGACCTGATCGCACAGCTTGAGGCGGAACAGATTGCCGCCTTGGGGAAAGAGATCCCCGATTTCAAAGCCGGTGACACCATCCGTGTCGGCTACAAGGTGACCGAAGGCTCGCGCACCCGCGTGCAGAACTACGAAGGCGTCTGCATCGCGCGCAAGAACGGCAATGGCATTGCCGGTTCGTTCACCGTCCGCAAGATTTCGTTCGGCGAAGGCGTGGAACGCGTGTTCCCGCTGTATTCGACCAACATCGACAGCATCACCGTTGTCCGCCGCGGCCGCGTCCGCCGCGCCAAACTGTACTACCTGCGCTCGCGCCGCGGCAAATCGGCCCGGATCGCAGAGGTCACCAACTACAAGCCCAAGGCTGACGCCGAGGCCGAAGCGTAAGGAGCGGACCCATGAAAAAAGACATCCACCCCGATTACCACATCATCGACGTTAAGATGACCGACGGCACCGTGGTTCAGATGAAATCCACCTGGGGCGCCGAGGGCGACCAGCTGGCCCTGGAAATCGACCCGTCCTCGCACCCGGCTTGGACCGGCGGTTCGTCGCGCTTGATGGACGCGGGCGGCCGTGTGTCGAAATTCAAGAAGAAATACGAAGGTCTGGGCTTCTGATCCCACGCTATCGCGTTTCAAGGCCGTCCCGTCGGGACGGCCTTTTTTGTTTGTGTGGCTCAATTGTCGGGCACGTCCAGATCGAACACGATGATCCCCTCGGCTCCATTCTCGCACAATGCACACAGTTGGCCGCCCAATTGCCGATGCACCGGATGTTCTGCATAGACACGCAGCGCCTCGGCATCGGCAAACCGGATCACGAAGCCGTCGCGCCAGGCCTGCGACTTTCCCTCAAAATCGCGGTTGGGGCCATAGTCGAACCCAATCGCGCCGGCCAACTCGGCGCACAAATCCGAGAGCCGTTGCACCACATCCCGACGCGCCTGCTGCGGCGCGTCGGTGCGAAAGGTGAAGAAAACGCAGTGCAGGATCATCGGCCGTCCCTTTCTCTGACGCGCGGGTGGTCGGGTCGTCTTCGGTGGTCCAAGGCGTCCGCCTCCAAATGACAGTGCCTGATCTTGACGCAGGAAGCCGATTCGACCGCTTTCCTTTGGCGCACACACAACATATAGTGGCTGCAAACAACGTGTAGTCAAACACGACGGAACCGGGGAACACTGGCATGGCACATATCATCGTGGTGGGGAACGAAAAGGGCGGCGCAGGCAAATCGACCGTCTCCATGCATGTTGCCACCGCGCTGGCGCGGCTGGGACACAAGGTCAGCACGCTGGATCTGGATCTGCGGCAGCGCAGCCTGGGCCGGTATTTCGAGAACCGGCGCAATTTTATGGCCCACGAGCATCTGGACCTGCCCAGCCCGCGCCACCACGACCTGCCCGAGATCGACGCAAGCAAGCTCAAACCCGGCGAGAATATCTATGACCACCGCCTGTCCGCCGCCGTGGCCGAGCTGGAAAGCGACAGCGATTTTATCCTGATCGACTGCCCCGGGTCACACACAAGGCTGAGCCAGGTGGCCCATTCGCTGGCCGACACGCTGATCACGCCGCTGAACGACAGTTTCATTGATTTCGACCTTCTGGCGCGGATCGACTCGAAGGGCGAAAAGATCCTCGGCCCCTCGGTCTATTCCGAGATGGTGTGGAACGCCCGGCAACTTCGGGCGCAGGCAGGGCTGAAGCCCATAGACTGGGTCGTGGTGCGCAACCGCGTGGGCACCCAGCGCATGGTCAACAAGGAAAAGATGCAGCGCGCCATCGAGATGCTGTCGAAACGGATCGGCTTCCGCGTTGCCTCGGGCTTTTCCGAGCGTGTGATCTTTCGCGAACTGTTCCCGCGCGGGCTGACTCTGCTGGACCTCAAGGATGTCGGGGTGAAACAGCTCAACATCTCGAATATCGCCGCCCGGCAGGAGTTGCGCGACATGATGCGCGAGCTGAACCTGCCAGGGGTCGAGATCGATTTCTAAGCCGTCGGCGCGTAGATCGTGAACAGCTCTTTGGGCTCGGGAACGCCGCGCAGCATGTAGCGCCCGACCGAGATCAGTTCCTGTTCGCAGGGCTGAGCGGCGCGGGCAACGTCATCCGAGATCAAGATACGCCGGTCTAGCGACCGGTGCATGCCTGCGATGCGCGCAGCCTGGTTCACTGCTGGTCCGATCACGGTGAAATCCAGCCGGCTTTCAGCGCCGATATTGCCATACAGGATTTCGCCCGAATGCAGGGCAAGGGTGAAATTGGCGATCGGTAAGCCGGCGGCGGCCCGTTCCGCGTTGAGCACCGCAATGCGCTCTTGCAGAACAGTCACAGCGGCCAGCGCGGCGCGGGCGTCCTCGTCAATCTCGCCCACGTCGAACATGGCCATCAGACCGTCGCCCATGAATTTCAGGATATTGCCGCCACAGCCCTGAACGACCTCGACCGCCACGGCCAGATAGTCGTTCAGCATTGCGATGATGTCCGACCCGGGAAGGCGTTCGGCGAGGCCGGTAAAGCCCTCCAGGTCGAAATTCCAGATCACGGCGTCGATCTGCTGCAACGATCCGCGCCGGATTTCCCCCGACAACACGCGCCGACCCGCATCCCCCCCCAAATAGACGCGCAGCAGATCCTGCGCCATTTTTCGGTTCGAGGCCGATTTCAAGGCCAGCCCCAGATGCGGCAGGGCATATCGGATCAGATCCAGGTGAATTTCCTCGAACCCCTCGGCATGGTCCGTCGTCCAGGACATCAGAACGCCCTCGGGCATCTGGTCCAGGGCAATCCGGTTTTCGGGCTCGACCTTCTGCAGAACCAGACCGGATGCAAAGTAATCGGTGGCACCTTTCTGATGCAACTCGTTCAGAAACGGAAATCGGCTGGGTTCGTTCTGGTCTTTCAACCTTTCACGCAGCTCCTTCGCCCCGCTCTGCAGCATCGCGTAGAGCGGGCTTGAAACCCACTGATCGGGCAATTCCTCGCGGTGCTCGTAATTCTCGACGCTGCCCCCTTCGTCCCGGTACCAGTTGAAACCGGTGCCGCCATAAATGGGGTGATAGGCGCTCTGGGCGGCGTGAAACCGCATCAGGGGAACGCCCGCATCCACAAGCCGCAGGCAATAGCCTTCGAGTATTTCCGACTGTTCGGCCCCTTCCAGCCCCCGGTCCAGCAACCATCCAATCAGGTCATCGGCGCGGGCTTTGGGGTCGGTGGATGGCATCTTGGGGCTCCGTCTGGTCTGACCCCCCACTTGGGGGTTATGGGGCCAGAATACCAGAGGTCAGTCCATCCCGGCCAGCCGCCGCAGCATCATCCGCAACAGCGCCGCCTCGCCCGTGGTGAACATGCCCGCCAGCCGGGCGTCATAGTCGCGGGCGATGTCGCGCAATTCGCGGTACACCGCCAGACCGGCGGGGGTCAGGGTCAGCCGCTCCATCCGGCGGTCGTTTTCGTCGCGGGTGCGCCGCAGGTATCGGCGCTGTTCCAGCTTATGCACCGCGCGACTGATCTTGGTCTTGTGCATCTTGGCACGTTCCCCGATCTGCTTGGCGGTCATCTCTCCGTAGTTGCCCAGGTGGAATAACACGCGCCATTCGGTGCGCAGCATCCCATAGCGGTTCTTGTAGACCTTCTGGAAATCCAACGAGCTTTCCTCGGCCGCCTGGTTGAGCAGGAAGGGCAGGAAATTTCGCAGGTCGAAGTCATCTTTTTCGGAGGAATCTGGCTGTGTCATGGTTGTTAGTTACAAAATCAACTATTATCCGACAAGCAGCAAACGGAGGAACCCAGATGAATCGTCCGACTGACCCGCACGCTCTGACCCAAGCCAGCACGCCCGTTGGCACCCACGCAGGCTATATGCCCGGCTTTGGAAATGACTTTGAAACCGAGGCGCTGCCGGGCGCACTACCGCAGGGCATGAACAGCCCGCAAAAATGCAACTATGGCCTTTACGGCGAACAGCTCAGCGGCACCGCCTTCACCGCCAACCCGCCCGAGCGCACCTGGTGCTATCGCATCCGGCCGTCGGTCAAGCATTCGCACCGCTATGAAAAGATCGACCTGCCCTATTGGAAAAGCGCCCCGAATGTCGATCCGGACGTGATCAGCCTGGGCCAGTACCGCTGGGACGCGGTGCCCCATTCCGACCAACCACTGACCTGGCTGACTGGCATGCGCACCATGACCACCGCCGGGGACGTGAACACCCAGGTCGGCATGGCCAGCCATATCTATCTGGTCACCGAATCGATGGTGGACGACTATTTCTTCTCGGCCGATTCCGAGCTGCTGGTGGTGCCGCAGGAAGGCCGCCTGCGCTTTGCGACCGAGCTGGGCATCATCGACCTGGAACCCAAGGAGATCGCCATCATCCCGCGCGGGCTGGTGTACCGGGTCGAGGTGCTGGAAGGCCCCTGCCGCGGCTTCGTCTGCGAGAACTACGGCCAGAAATTCGAGCTGCCGGGCCGCGGCCCGATCGGCGCAAACTGCATGGCCAACCCGCGCGACTTCAAGGCGCCCGTGGCCGCGTTCGAAGATCGCGAAGTGCCCTCGACCGTGACGATCAAGTGGTGCGGCCAGTTCCACACCACCAAGATCGGCCACAGCCCGCTGGACGTGGTGGCCTGGCACGGCAACTACGCGCCGTACAAATACGACCTGCGGACCTATTGCCCGGTCGGAGCCATCCTGTTCGACCACCCCGATCCGTCAATCTTTACCGTGCTGACCGCGCCCTCGGGCGTACCGGGCACGGCCAATATCGATTTCGTCCTGTTCCGCGAACGCTGGATGGTGATGGAGGACACGTTCCGCCCGCCGTGGTACCACAAGAACATCATGTCCGAGCTGATGGGCAATATTTATGGCCAGTACGACGCCAAGCCGCAGGGCTTCGTGCCGGGCGGCATGAGCCTGCACAATATGATGATCCCGCATGGCCCCGACAAGGAAGCCTTTGAAAAGGCGTCCAACGCCAATCTGGGGCCGGACAAGTTGGACAACACCATGTCCTTCATGTTCGAGACCCGCTTTCCGCAGCACCTGACCGCCTTTGCCGCGAACGAGGCGCCGCTGCAGGATGACTACATCGATTGCTGGACGGACCTGGAAAAGAAATTCGACGGTACGCCCGGCAAGAAATGACACCGGTGGCCCCACGGCCACCGCACCGCACAAGGAAACGCAATGCCTTTGATGAAATCTTGGGTGGCCTCGGCCAATGACGCGAACCACCCTTTTCCGCTGAACAACCTGCCTTATGGCGTCTTTTCGACCGCAGGGTCCGAGCCGCGCTGCGGTGTGGCCATCGGGGACATGATCCTTGACGTGTCCGCCGCCGAGGCCGAAGGGCTGATCACGCTGGGCGACGAGCCGCTGTTCGATCTGCCCTTCTGGAACCCGCTGATGGAACAGGGGCCGGCCGTCTGGGCCGCGCTGCGCGAGCGGCTGACCGCCATGCTGGCGAAGGGATCGAAAGAACAGGACAAGGTCGAACCGCTGCTGGTTCCGCAAGCCGAGGCCCAACTGCACATGCCCTTTGCCGTCAGCGAATACACCGATTTCTACGCGGGCAAGCACCACGCCATGAACGTCGGCACCATGTTCCGCGGCCCGGAAAACGCGCTGCCGCCCAACTGGCTGCACATCCCCATCGGCTACAACGGCCGGGCCTCGTCGGTGGTGGTTTCGGGCACCGATATCCGCCGCCCCTGGGGGCAGTTGAAATCGCCCGACCACGATCGCCCCGCCTTCCTGCCCAGCCGCCGTTTCGACATCGAACTGGAGATGGGGGCCATCGTCGGCACCCCGTCCGACGGCCCGATCACCGTGCAGGAGGCCGACGACCACATCTTTGGCTATGTCCTGCTGAACGACTGGTCGGCGCGCGACATCCAGGCCTGGGAATACCAGCCGCTTGGCCCGTTCCAGGCCAAGGCCACCGCCACCTCGATTTCGCCTTGGATCGTGACCAAGGCCGCGCTGGACCCCTTCCGCTGCGACACACCCGCGCGTGAGGTCGAACTGCTGGACCACCTCAAGGATTGTGGCCCGATGCTCTATGACATCGAGCTGGAGGTGACGATGGCGCCCGCGGGCAAACCGGCGACCACCATCGCCCGCACCAACTACAAGGAAATGTATTATTCCTCGGCGCAGCAACTGGCGCACCACACCACTTCGGGCTGCCCGATGAACGTGGGCGACCTGCTCGGCTCGGGCACCATCTCGGGGCCGACGAAGGACAGCCGCGGCTCATTGCTGGAACTTAGCTGGGGCGGCAAGGAGCCGATCACGCTGGAGACCGGAGAAACCCGCAGCTTCATCGAGGACGGCGACACACTGACCCTCAAAGGCGCCGCCCGGGGCGACGGCTATACGATCGGCTTCGGCGACTGCACCGGCACGGTGCTGCCCGCCCTTGAAGACCCATACGCACGATAAGGAGCGCCACATGGCCAAGGCATTCGCGTCCCAGGGGGACATGACCGAAAAGAAAATCTCGTTCACCGAGGTGGGTGAAGGTCTGTACGCCTTCACCGCCGAGGGCGACCCGAACTCGGGCGTGATCATCGGCGATGACAGCGTGATGGTGGTCGAGGCCCAGGCCACGCCGCGCCTGGCGCAGAAGGTGATCGACTGCATCCGGTCCGTAACCGACAAGCCGATCACCCATGTGGCGCTGACCCATTACCACGCGGTCCGCGTGCTGGGCGCCAGCGCCTTCGGCGCGCAACAGATCATCATGTCGGACATGGCCCGCGCCATGGTCGTCGAGCGCGGTCAAGAGGACTGGGACAGCGAGTTCCAGCGCTTTCCGCGCCTGTTCGAAGGGCATGAAAGCATCCCCGGCCTGACCTGGCCCACCACCACGTTCAGCGATACGATGACGGTCTATCTGGGCAACCGCCGGGTCGATCTGATGCATCTGGGGCGGGCGCATACAGCTGGCGACATCGTGATCCACGTGCCCGACCAGAACGTGATGTTCACCGGCGACATCGTCGAATATCACTCGGCCTGCTATTGCGGCGACGGGCATTTCGGCGACTGGGGCGACACGCTGGATCAGATCCAGTGGTTCGACGTGGATGCCATCGCGCCGGGGCGCGGCGATGCGCTGGTCGGCAAGGAAATGGTGAATGCCGCCATCGAGAACACCCGCGACTTCGTCGAAAGCACCTATCGCCCGGCGGCAAAGGTGGCCGCGCGCGGCGGCAGCCTGAAAGAGGCCTGGGACGCAGTGCGGGCGGAGTGCGATCCGAAATTCTCGGACTATGCCATCTACGAGCACTGCCTGCCCTTCAACGTGGCCCGTGCCTATGACGAGGCGCGCGGCATCGACACCCCGCGCATCTGGACCGCCCAGCGCGATCTGGAGATGTGGGAGGCCCTGCAGGGCTAAGAAATGGCCCGGCGACTTGATCCAGATCGTGTCGCCGGCCTGAAAACGATGCAACCATGGAGGAGAGCCATCGGCGCCCCGCGCCGGTGGGCGGAGGTTGTGCGCCCGGCGCACAGAACTTGGGGAGAGAGCCCATGAACAAGATTTTTGAACAGCCGCTCTATGCCTATGCCCGCAGCCCCGATCAGGATGCCCCCACCCCGGTGCGGCATCAGGTGATCGTGATCGGCGCGGGCCCGGTCGGGCTGGCTGCCGCCATCGATCTGGCCCAGCAGGGCGTCGAGGTGGTGGTGCTGGACGACAACGACAAGGTCAGTTTCGGCAGCCGCGCAATCTGTTTCGCCCAGCGCACGCTGGAAATCGCCGACCGGCTGGGTTGCGCCCGCCCGATGGTGGACAAGGGCGTGCTGTGGAACACGGGCAAGGTGTTTTTCGACGACCGCAAGGTCTATGAATTCAACCTGCAGCCCGATGAGGGCTATGCCCATCCGGCCTTCATCAACCTTCAGCAATACTACTTTGAGCAGTTCATGGTCGAACGGGTCCGCGAGTTACAGGCCCAGGGCGTACCGATCGAGATCCGTGGCCGCAACAAGGTCGAGGCGATCGGCACCCATGACGACCACGTCAAGCTCGAGGTGGAAACGCCCGAGGGGTCGTACACCGTCGAGGCGGACTGGCTGATCGCCTGTGACGGGGCAAACTCACCCACCCGCCGGATGCTGGGGCTGGATTTCGTGGGCCGCGTGTTCGAGGACAACTTCCTGATCGCCGATGTGGTCATGGAGGCCGATTTCCCGTCCGAGCGCTGGTTCTGGTTCGACCCGCCCTTCAACCGCGGCCAGTCGGCGCTGCTGCACAAACAGCCCGACAACGTCTGGCGCATCGACCTGCAACTGGGCTGGGACATCGACAAGGAACGGGAAAAGCGCCCCGAAAACGTGATCCCGCGCCTCAAGGCGATGCTGGGCGAGGATGTCCAGTTCGAGCTGGAATGGGTCAGCATCTATACCTTCCAGTGCCGCCGGATGGAAAAATTCCGCCACGGCCGCGTCCTGTTTGCTGGCGACAGCGCCCATCAGGTCAGCCCCTTCGGCGCGCGTGGGGCCAATTCGGGCCTGCAGGACACCGACAACCTGTGTTGGAAGCTGAAGATGGTCCTTGACGGCACCGCGCCCGACAGACTGCTGGACAGCTATGATGTCGAGCGCATCCATGGCGCGGACGAGAACATCCTGAACTCGACCCGCTCGACCGATTTCATCACGCCGAAATCGGAAATGTCACGCATCCTGCGCGACGCGGTTCTGGACCTGAGCGAACATTACGAGTTCGCCCGCCCGCTGGTGAATTCCGGCCGGCTGAGCGTGCCCTGCACTTATGACGGCTCGCCGCTGAATTCGGCCGATGCGCTGAATGGTCCGGCCGAAACGCGCCCCGGCTCGCCCTGCCCCGATGCTCCGCTGGGGGATGCGTTCCTGTTGCCCAAGCTGGCGGGCAAGTTCACCCTGTTGACCATCGACGCCGACGCCCCAGACAGGATCGAGGAAGAGGGCGTGATGGTCGAGCGGCTGGCGCTGTCGGTCAAGGATGACCGGACGCTGGCGCTGAAGCGGCGGTATCTGGGCGACGCGGCAGGCGCGGTCTATCTGATCCGGCCCGACCAGCATGTGGCGGCGCGGCGCGACAGCTATGAAGACAACGCGTTCCGGCAGGCGATCCGCCGGGCCATCGGCAAGGAGTAGGCACAATGGATGAACTGATCCTCACCCCGAATATCGACGGCGCGGATGATTTCTATGCCGATCTACTGGCCGCGCACGACGGTCTGGACAAGGCCGAAAGCGATGCGCTGAATGCGCGGCTGGTGCTGGTGCTGGCCAATCACATCGGTGACCGGACCATCCTGAAACAGGCAATCGACGCGGCCAAAGCCCGATGAGTGACGTCGTCCTGTATGACTACTGGCGGTCCTCGGCCAGCTACCGGGTGCGCATCGCGTTGAACCTGGCCGGGATCGCCTATCGCGCGCAGACCGTCGATCTGGTCAAGGGCGAGCAGACCGCGCCCGCACATCTGGCCCGCAACCCGCAGGGCTTTGTGCCGGTGCTCGAAATCGACGGCGTGCAGCTGACCCAGTCGCTGGCCATTCTGGACTATCTCGACCGGACGCGGGCCCTGAACCTGCTGCCGGACGAACCGGTTGCCCGGGCCAAGGCGCAGGCGCTGGCCCAATCCATTGCAGTGGATCTGCACCCGGTCTGCAACCTGAAGGTCGCCCGCCACGCCACGCAGTTGAGCGGCGGACGGGGCGACATGCCCGGCGACTGGATGCGCCATTTCATCCGCCCCGGCCTGATGGCCTTTGAGGCGATGCTGGCCGAGTTCGAACAAGCCCCCTATTGCACGGGACCGGCGCCCGGGCTGGCCGATCTGTGCCTGATCCCGCAGATGTACAACGCCCGGCGCTGGCAGGTCGATCTGTCGGACATGCCGCGCATTCTGGCGGTCGAGGCGACCTGTGCCGACCACCCCGCCTTTGCAGCGGCCCACCCGGACGCCCACGCGCCAGGCTGAGCCGCGCACAGGGTCTGTGTGCCGATGCGTCTGTGCACCGGCGCCGATCGGGCCTAGCCTTGTGCCGGAAATCACCGCACGAGACCCCCGATGCCACAGATCACCGGCTATCACGCCCATGTCTATTTCGACGCCGAAACGCAGGACACCGCCCGCCGTGTCTGCGAGGAGGCTGCACGCCTGTTCCCCGCCCAGATGGGCCACATGCACAGCCGCAATGTCGGCCCCCACCCGCGCTGGAGCTGCCAGTTGAGCTTTGCCGCCGAAGCCTTCGACAAAGTGATCCCGTGGCTGATGCTGAACCGGCAGGGGCTGACCGTGTTCACCCACCCCGAAACCGGCGAACACCTGCCCGACCACCGCGATCGGGCGATCTGGATGGGCGAGATGCTGGACCTGGACCTGTCGATCTTTGACCGGCTGGGCGCCTAGCCCAGCACCCGCGCCTGTTCCCTGAGCTTGAATTTCTGGATCTTGCCCGTCGATGTCTTGGGCAGCGGCCCGAACATCACCGTCTTGGGCGCTTTGAAATGGGCCATGTGGTCGCGGCAGAACGCGATCAGATCGGCCTCGGTCGCCTCGGCGCCCGGCTTCAGTTCGACAAAGGCGCAAGGCGTCTCGCCCCATTTCTCGTCCGGTTTGGCGACCACGGCGGCCTCCATCACCGCGGGGTGCTTGTAGAGGATATCCTCGACCTCGACCGACGAGATGTTTTCGCCCCCCGAAATGATGATGTCCTTTGACCGATCCTTCAGCGCGATATAGCCGTCGGGATGCATTACCCCCAGATCGCCCGAGGCGAACCAGCCGCCGCGGAACGCTTTCTGCGTGGCCTCGGGGTTCTTGAGATACCCTTTCATCACGATGTTGCCCTGCATGAAGATCTCGCCCAAGGTCTCGCCATCGGCCGGCACCGGTTCGAGCGTTTCCGGATCGGCCACCATCAGCCCGGACAGGGCGACGTATTTCACCCCCTGCCGCACCTTGAGCGCGGCCCGTTCTTCGGCGGGCTTGTCATTCCATTCGTCCTTCCACGCGCAGACGACCGACGGCCCGTAGGTTTCGGTCAGGCCATAGACATGGGTGACCTCGATGCCCATCCCCTCCATCGCGGCGATCACCGCGGCGGGGGGCGGGGCGCCTGCGGTCATCACCTTGATCTCATGATCGAAGTCCTTGAGGTGATCGGGCGCGTTGGCCAGCATGTTCAGCACGATCGGCGCGCCGCAGAAATGGGTGACCTTCTCGTCCCGGAAGGCCTTGTAGATCGGCTCATCCCGCACGGCACGTAGGCACACGGACGTGCCCGCATTCGCGGCCATGGTCCAGGGGAAACACCAGCCGTTGCAGTGGAACATCGGCAGCGTCCACAGATAGACCGAATGCTGCGGCATGCCCCAGGTCAGGATGTTCGAGGTGGCGTTCAGCGCCGCGCCACGGTGGTGATAGACGACACCCTTGGGGTTGCCAGTGGTGCCCGAGGTATAGTTCAGCGTGATAGCGTCCCACTCGTCCTGCGGCAGCGACCAGTCGAATTCCGGGTCGCCCTCGGCCAGTAGGGTGTCATAGGTCAGCGCGCCCAGTTTCTCACCGCCATCGAAACTCGAATCCTCGATGTCGATGACCAGAATGTCGTGATCCACCTGCTCCAGCGCCTGTTTCACCACGCCCGAGAACTCGGGATCGACCAGCAGAACCTTGGATTCGGCGTGGTTCAGGATGAAGGCGATGATCGGTGCGTCCAGCCTTGTGTTGATCGCGTTCAACACCGCGCCTGCCATTGGCACGCCGAAATGGGCCTCGTACATTTCGGGGATGTTGGCGGCGATGATCGATACCGTATCGCCCGTGCCCACCCCACGCGCGGCCAGCGCGCTGGCCAACCGGCGGCAACGCGCATAGGTCTGCGCCCAGCTGTAGCGTCGGTCGCCATAAACCACGGCCGGATAGTCAGGGTAAACGGCTGCCGTCCGCTCGATATAGCTGAGCGGGGACAGGGCCGTGAAATTGGCCGGGCACTTGTCAAGATCGCGCTGATAGATGTTGTGGGTCGCCATCCGCCTCTCCTCCCCAAATCGTCGGATTTTTCGTATTGAGCACAAAGGTTGCCGCAAAACAAACCCGTAAAACTACGTGCGGCGAATATACTGGAGCTACGCGATCGGGTAATCTGGCCCTACTGCGTACCGGGCTTTCGGGCTGATCTGCGGTATCTGGTTCATCCGCGCCCGCCGGGTCTCGTGATTCCTGCGCGTCGCATCTTAGTGAAAGGACATGTCATGGACGGCACGTTCAACGAAAACGATCTTTCCCGCGTGGTCGAGGCCGACCGCGCCCATATCTGGCACCACCTGATCCAGCACAAGCCGTTTGAGACGAACGATCCGCGCATTATCGTCGAAGGCAAGGGCATGCGCGTCTGGGATCAAAAGGGCAAGGAACACCTGGATGCCGTCTCGGGCGGCGTCTGGACGGTGAATGTGGGCTATGGCCGCGAATCCATCTGCAAGGCCGTCTACGACCAGTTGATGAAGCTGTGCTATTTCGCCCAGTCGGCGGGCTCGATCCCTGGCGCGATCTTTGCCGAAAAGCTGATCGAGAAGATGCCGGGCATGAGCCGGGTCTACTACACGAACTCGGGCAGCGAGGCGAACGAGAAGGCGTTCAAGATGGTCCGTCAGATCGCCCACAAGAAATACGACGGCAAGAAGACCAAGATCCTGTATCGCGACCGCGACTATCACGGCTCGACCTTGGCCGCGATGTCGGCGGGCGGCCAGGACGAGCGAAATGCGCAATACGGCCCCTTCGCGCCAGATTTCGTACGCGTTCCGCACTGCATGGAATACCGCAAGCACGAACTGGACGGCGCACCTGACGAGAACTTTGGCGAATGGGCCGCCGATCAGATCGAAGCCGTAATCCTGCGCGAAGGCCCCGACACCGTGGGCGCGCTGTGCCTTGAGCCGGTAACCGCCGGCGGCGGCGTGATCGAAGCGCCCGAGGGCTATTGGCAGCGCGTGCAGGAGATCTGCAAGAAATACGACATCCTGCTGCATATCGACGAGGTCGTCTGCGGCGTGGGTCGCACCGGCACCTGGTTCGGGTACCAGCAATATGGCGTGAAACCCGATTTCGTGACCATGGCCAAAGGCGTGGCCTCGGGCTATGCGGCGATTGCCTGCATGGTGACCACCGAAGAGGTCTTTGACATGTTCAAGGACAATGCCGACGATCCGATGAACTACTTCCGCGACATCTCGACCTTTGGCGGCTGCACCGCAGGGCCGGCGGCGGCGATCGAGAACATGCGCATCATCGAAGACGAGAACCTGCTGGCCAACTGCGCCGCGATGGGGGATCGCATGATGGGCAACCTGCGGGCGCTGATGGACAAGCACAAGGTCATCGGCGACGTGCGCGGCAAGGGCCTGTTTCTGGGGGCCGAACTGGTGGCGGATCGTGCGACCAAGGAACCGGTGAACGAGAAACTGGCCCAGGCGGTCGTGGCCGACTGCATGGCGCAGGGCGTGATCATCGGCGTCACCAACCGCTCGGTTCCGGGCAAGAACAACACGCTGTGCTTCTCGCCGGCCCTGATCGCAACGGCAGACGACATTGACCAGATCACCGACGCCGTGGATGGCGCGTTGGGTCGCGTGTTCGGCTGACGGCGTTTGACGGCCGACCGGCGCGTTCGGCGCGCCGGTCTTTCACTCGCCCCGGCCACCTCGAACCCCGCGCAGCGAGGTGACGCCGATCTGGGCCATGGCGATGTCCATCTCCTCGGACAGTACCTCCCACAAACGGTGCAGGGCGGCCTCGCCGCCCGCCGCGATGGCGAATTGCAGGACACGCCCAAAGAACAGGAAATCGGCACCAGCCATCAGCGCCTTGAGCGCATCTTCACCCGACCGCAGGCCGCTGTCGTAGAACAGCGGATAGTCTTCGCCGACCGCCGCCCGTATCTGCGGCAGGACCGAGATCGGCGCGGGCGCGCTCTCCAACTGACGGGCGCCGTGGCTCGAGACCTGAATGGCGTCGACACCGGCAGCCTTCAGCGCAACCGCGTCTTCAACATCCAGTACGCCCTTGACCACCAGCTTGCCCGGCCACCGGTCCCGCAACCGCGCCAGCGTGTCCCAATCGGCCTTTGCACGGCTTTCGGTGCGGTCGAACGCGAACCCCTCCATCAGGAAATTCGCCATCTGCGGCTTGCCCTGCAGCAGGGTCGAGATCGACCAGCGCGGATGCAGCGCGAAATCCAGAAACTGCCGTGGCCCGATCCGGAACGGCATGCGGAAGCCGTGGCGCAGTTCGCGCGGGCGGCGGCCGACTTCGGGCACGTCAACCGTAAGGATCAGGGTCTTGTAGCCCGCGGCCTTTGCCCGATCGACCAGCTTGAACGTGCCGCTGCCATCGCCGCTGAAATACAGCTGAAACCAGGCATGGCCCCGGGCCTCTTCGATCAGCACCTCCATCGGTGTCGAGGCCACCGTGGAAACGCCCAACGGCACCCGGTATTGCGCCGCCAGCCGCGCCAGCATCAGGTCGGCGCCCGGTGCGGACAGGTTGCACATGCCCATGGGCGCAATGCCGAAGGGCCTGTTGGCCGGTTGCCCGAACACGCGGGTCGCCAGAGACCGGGTACTGACATCGCGCAGGATTCGGGGCCGCAGGGTCATCGCGTCCAGCGCCGCTCGGGTGCGCCGGGCGCCGGCCTCGGACCCGGCGGCCCCGTCGATATAGTCGAACACCATCCACGGCAGACGCCGCCGGGCCAACCTGCGGGCATCTTCGGCGCTGTGGATGGCGCTTGCGCCCATCAGGCCTGAACGGCCTTCATGAAGCGGTCGCGGATGACGACCGGGTCCATCGTGATCGGCGGCATCTTGGCGTTTCCGCTTTCACATTTGCTGACGATGATGGTCATCTGGCGGGCGTCCAGCGCCTCTTGCAGCACGCGGCCGGTCTCTTCGGCCTGGCATTCGATCACGCGCTCGCAGCCCGCCGCTTCGGCCATCTTGGCCAGCGAGGTCTTCTGCCCCGCATAGGTCGGCTGATCACCGGTCGAGCCGTAGGAGCCGTTGTCGATGATCAGCAGGATATAGTTGTCGGCCACGTTGTTGGCGATAGTCGGCAGGGTCCCCAGATTGGTCAGGATCGAGCCGTCGCCGTCGATGACGATCACCGGTTTTGGCTGGGCCAGCGCCAGCCCCAGACCGATGCTCGAGGCCAGCCCCATCGTGCCCAGCATGTAGAAATTGGTAGGCTGATCGTCGATGGCATGCAGTTCCTGGCTGGGGATGCCGATGTTGCACACGACCAGTTGGTCACGCAGAATCGGGGCGATTTCCTTCAGGATTTCAGAACGGATCATTGGTCGCCATAGCCTCCCCAGAAATTGGCGTCGGTCAGGATCGCGACGGGCTTGTTGCACATGAAGGTGTATTTCAGGATCGCATCCAGCTCGGCCACGTCTTCCTGATGGTGGAAATGGTAGGTCGGGATGTGCATCTGCGCCAGCAGGGCCTTGGTGTGAACGGCCATCTCGACCTGGCAGGCGATGGGCTCGCGCAGTTCGCCCCGGTACGAGATCAGCATCGGCAGCGGCATCCGGTAATACTGGATCAGCGTCGCCAACGTGTTGATCGTGACCCCGATCGCGGTGTTCTGCATGATGATCGCGGGTCGCTTGCCGCCCATCCAGGCCCCGGCGCACAGGCCCATGCCCTCGTCCTCTTTGTTCGAGGGGATGTGGTAGATGGCGTCATGGGCGTCGATCTCGGCGATGACGCCGGCCAGTTGCTTGCACGGCACCGTGGTGACGAACGAGATGTCGTTGGCCACCAGATCTTCGGTGATCTTCTTGTCTATGTTCATGTCCAATCTTCTGTTCCTGGGTTGGGGCGCCGAGGGCGCGATGGACGGGTCAGGCCCTGCGGTGGACGTGGACGGCACATTTTGCATGCCGCACCACGCGCGACGCGGTGGAGCCAAGGAAATAGTCGGTCAGGCCGGGCCGGTGCGAGCCGATGACGACGCAATCGAACCCGTGGTCATTGGCATAGTCGATGATCGTGCGCGCGGTGTGGCCCTTGACCAGTTCGGGCTTTACATCCGGCAGGCCTTTCAGCTTTTCCATCAGGACTTCGCGGGCCCGGGCAAAGCCTTCGGCCACGGCATCCTTGTCCAGATAGACGCTGACCGAGCCCTGAGGCATCTCATAGACATGCAGAGCCACGATCTCGGCGGATCCGCCGCCCAAGGCACGGGCGATCTCGAGCGTTTGCGGCGAAATGCCGTGATCAAGCGCCATGGGGACAAGAATTTTTTTATACATGGTTACCTCCAGTTCCGGGCGGTCAGGCCCACGGGGACAGCACGATTTTCGGAACCGCGACCTCGCCCGAGCGTAGCTGGGCAAAGGCCCGGGCGCCATCGGCCAGATCGCGTTCTTCGATCCAGTCCAGAGGACCCAGCGCGCCGTCAAAAATGGCCTGGGCGGTCTGACGGAAATCCTGCGCGGTATAGGTATAGGTTCCGATGAAGGTGATCTCTTGCAGGGTCATGCGCCGCACGTCCAGCCCACCGGTGTCCTCGCCCAGGCCCACATGCGCGATCACCCCGCCTGGTCGGGCTCGTTCCGATGCCACCGCACGGGTGGCGGCAAAGCCCACGGCGTCGACCACGATCGGGAAATCGCCTTGCGCTTCGGGCACGACCTTGGCGCAATCCAGCCCTTGCAAGAACGTCCGCCGCAGGTCGTTGGGTTCGACCACGGTCACATCCACGACATTCATCGCTCGCAAAGCCAGCGCCGCCGCAAGGCCAATCGCCCCACCCCCGATCACCAGCGCACGACGCTCCATTGCCGGGTGCAGCGCCTCGAGCGCGAGGCGTGCGGCGTGCCAGCTGACGGCCAGCGGCTCGGCCAGGGCGGCCTTGGCAAAGGGAACGTGATCAGGCACCTCGACCAGGTTGCCCCAAGGCATCGAAACATATTGGGCAAAGGCGCCTTCGCGTGGGGGCATCGAGATGATCTGACGGTCGGGGCACAGGTTTTCTCGTCCCGCTTGGCAGGCCGGACACTGCCCGCATGTCACCAGCGGATTGATCGTGACCCGCGTTCCGGCCTTGGGGCCGCCGATCACTGTTCCCGCCGCCTCGTGCCCCAGAATCAAGGGCGCCGGGCGGCGCGCATCATGGCCCAGATATGCATGCATGTCGGACCCGCAGATCCCGACGGCCTCGACCCGGATCAGTTGCTCGCCGGGTTGCGGCGCAGCGTCCGGTACGTCACGGTAGGCCAGGTGTTCGACGCCTTCATAGACCAGAGCCTTCATTTCGCCGTGAACCCCCCGTCAACCATCAGGATCTGCCCGGTGACATAGTCAGATGCCTGCGCGCACAGAAAAAGGATCGGCCCGTCGATGTCGTCCATGCGGCCATTGCGACCGATGCAGGTCTGCGCCGCGTTGCGGGCCGCGCGGGCGGTGTCATCGAACACCGCCTGCGTCAGCTCGGTCGGAAAGAAGCCCGGGCCGATGGCGTTGGCGGTGATCCCGTGCGGCGACCAGGCTTCGGCCATGGCGCGGGTCAGCTGGGCGATCCCGCCCTTGCTGGCCCCGTAGGCGATCCCGCCGGGAAAGGCCCGCGTCGTCTGCAGCGAGGCGAAATTCACGATCCGACCCCAACCGCGCGCCTTCATCGCGGGCACCATGGCTTGGCTGAGGAAGAACGGCGCACCAAGGTTCAGGCCCAGCGTCGCGTCCCAGCCTTCCGGCGTGACATCATCGGCGGCCTGTCGCGTGTTCACCCCGGCGGCATGAACCACGATATCCGGCGCGCCGAACGGGGCCGAGATTTGTTCGACCAGTGATGGCAAGCCACTTCGGTCGGCTACGTCACCTGCGACCACCGCAGCGCTTGAACCGATCTCGGCCCGCAACTCGGCCAGTGCCTCGGCCCGGCGGGCAACGCCCACCACCCGCGCGCCCGCAGCCGCCAGCACCTGCGCAACGCGCCGGCCCAGACCCGAACTGGCGCCCGTGACGCAGGCCACCCGGCCGGTCAGATTGAACAGGTCGCGGGGGTCATTCATCTGCGGTCAGGTCAAAGTTTTCGTCCGGGAAATACTTGGCCAGACGCACATCGGCGGCGCGGGCGTGGCCCTCCATCCCTTCCAGCCGCGAGATCCGCGCGGTCGCCTCGGCGATGGGTTTCGAGCCCTCGCGCGTGGCCCGCTGCCAGGTGACGATTTTCATGTATTTGTGCACGCTCAGCCCGCCGGTATAGCTGGCCGCGCCCGAGGTGGGCAGGACGTGGTTCGTACCGGTGGCCTTGTCGCCATAGGACACGGTCGTTTCTTCGCCCAGGAACAACGAGCCATAGCAGGTCAGGCGATCCAGCCACCAATCCAGATCCGCGGCCTGCACGGTCAGATGCTCGGGGGCGTAGTCGTCTGAACACGCGGCCATCTCTTCGCGGTCCGCGCACAGGATCACCTCGGCATAGTCGCGCCAGGCGGCGGCAGCGTTGTCGCGGTTCAGCTCGGGCAGATCGGCGATCAGGGTCGGAACCAGATCCATCACCCGGGTCGCCAGATCGCGGTCATCGGTCACCAGCCAGACGGGCGAGTTGTAGCCATGCTCGGCCTGGCTGACCAAGTCGGTGGCCACGACGAAGGGATCGGCCGTGGCATCCGCCAGGATCAGGCTGTCGGTCGGGCCGGCGATCATGTCGATGCCGACCTTGCCGTACAGAATGCGCTTGGCCTCGGCCACGAACTGGTTGCCCGGCCCCACAAGGATGTTGGCGCGCGGCAGCCCGAACAGGCCATAGGTCATGGCGGCCACACCTTGCACGCCCCCCATGGCCAGGATGCTGTCAGCGCCGCTGATATGGGCAGCGTAGACGATCGCCGGGGCCACGCCCTCACCCGGGCGGGGCGGCGAACAGGCGGTGATGTGACGGCACCCCGCCACTTTGGCGGTGGTCACGGTCATGATGGCGCTGGCGATGTGGCTATACCGCCCGCCGGGCACATAGCAGCCCGCCGCATCGACCGGGATGGCCTTTTGACCCGCGATAAAGCCCGGCACGATTTCCAGCTGCACATCCGACACGGTGGCCTTCTGCGCCTCGGCAAAGCGGCGCACGTTGTCCTGGGCAAAGCGGATATCGGCCTTGAGCTTTTCCGGCACCCGGGCGCAGGCGGCTTCGATTTCCTCGGGCGTCATCAGCACGTTGCCCTCGAACTTGTCGAATTTGGCCGCGTATTCCAGCGCCTTGGCGTCTCCGCCAGCCTCGATGTCGGCCAGGATGGTCTTGACCGTGTCATGCACCTCGGATGCGTGGGATTGTGCTGTCAGGGTGGCCTTCTTGAGGTATTCACGCGACATGTTCAGAAGATCCTATTGGTAGATTTCAGGAAGCAAAGTGGTCGACAGCGCCGGAACGTAGGCGATCAGGATGACGACGATCAGCATGGTCAGCACAAAGGGCACGGCGCGGGCTGCGATCTTGAGGATGGATTCACCCGTGATCCCCGACACCACAAACAGGTTCAGCCCCAGCGGCGGCGTGATGAAGCCAACGCCCAGTGCGGTGATCATCATGATGCAGAACTGGATCTCGTTCATGCCGATATTGTCCGCCAGCGGTTTCAGGATCGGGGCAAGGATGACGATATTCGGTGTCGTCTCCATGACGCAGCCGGCCGCGATCAGAATGCCGATCATCAGCAGGATCAGCAGGAAGGGATCCTCGGTCAGCGAGGTCACCGAGGCCACGAAGCCCTGCGGCACGCCCATGATCGCCAACGCCTCGGCGAGCGGGGCCGAGAAAGCGATGATCGGCAGGATCACCCCGTTCACCTTGGCCGAGCTGACCAGCATCGACGGGAAGTCCGCCAGCGTCAGCGTCCGCAGGATGAACCCCATGATGATGGTGACGACAACGGCAGTCGCGCCCGCCTCGGTCGGGGTCAGGCGACCCGAGAAGATGCCATAGAAGATGATGCCCGGCACGATGAAGGCATACCAGCCCGATTTCAGCGCCTTGCCCAGATTGGCCAGCCATTCGCCCATGGTCATCATGCCGCCGCCCTCATAGCCATAGAGACGGTTCATGATGATGTTGGTCACGAGGATCGAGATCAGGATCGCCAGCCCCGGGATCAGGGCGGCCAGGAACAGGGTCGAGGCCGAGATGCCCAGCACGAGCCCGATGATGATATAGGCGATTGAGGGCGGGATCAGGATCCCGGTACAGGCCCCCGCCGCCACCAGCGCACAGGCATAGGGGCGCGGATAGCCGCTTTCGACCAGTCGGTTGATCGTCATCCGACCCACTGCCGCCGCCCCCGCCGCGTCAGACCCCGAAATGGCCGCGAACATGCCGCAGACCAGAACCGTGGCCGAACCGAACCCGCCCTTGGCAAAACAGGTCAGCGCCTCGGCCACGTCCAGAAACTTGCGAGACAGCCCTGTGCGCACCAGCACGTCACCGGTCAGGATGAACAGCGGCACCGCAGTCAGGGCAAAGGCGTCGATGCCCGTGAACAGGCTTTCGCCCACAAGGCTCAGCGGCAGGTCGCCCGACATGATCAGCATCACGATCGCGGCCGAGCCGATCGCGGCCCAGACCGGAACCGCCAGCGCGATCAGGCCAACGAACAGGATCACGGGCAGGTAGAAATCCCAGCCCAGTTCGACTGTTTGGTTGAGAGAACTCCACAGCATCCGGTTTCTCCTCAGTCAAACAGCTTATCGCCTTCAAAGACGGGCGTGCCGTCACGAAGGCTTTTGATGTCGTTCATCAACGATTGGATCAGGCGCCAGATCATCAGGGCAAAGCCCATAGGCACCGCCATTAGGAACCAAACCTTCGACACCCGCAGCCCGTCAGTGACCGAGCCGAACTTGGCCGAGACATGCACCGCCTCGTAGGACCAGTAGAGCGCGATGACCGCCACCGCGAACATCACCAGATCACCGAAGATATACAGCACCGCCTTGGGCCGCGGGCCGAGGTAATGCATGATCACGTCGATCCGGATATGGGCGCGTTCCTTGACCGCCGCCGCAGCGCCGACCCAGGCCAGATAGATGAAGGAATAGCGGACGATCTCCTCGCCCCAGATCGAGGAATAGGCGAAGATCTCGCGCCGCAGCACCTCGATCGCCATCGTGATGACGAGCATTACGTAGAACACCAGCAGCAGCCAGCGTTCGGCGTTGCGGTCTATGGTTTTGAGTAACGACATCGCTTCCCTCGGCAAGGCTGGGGGGATGGGCCTGATGGATCAGGCCGTGCAGGTGGTCTGGAAAAGGCGGGCGCACGTCCGGCGCCCACCCGGTCCGTATCAGGCGTCGTGGACGTAGTATTTGCCTTGGGTGCCGGCCGCTTCGACCAGCTTTTCGAAGGCGTCCATCGATCCGGCCAACTCGGTCTTGAAGGGGTCCCATTCCGACCGCTGATAACCGCCGGCCTCCTGCCACTCGGCCAGTTGATCGTCGGTCAAAGAATGGAACTCGACCCCGGCCTTGTTCAGCTCGGCCATGGCATAGGCGCGGGCCGAGGGGACCTTGGCAAGGTTCTGATGGCTGGTCATCTCCGAGCCCCACATGATGCCCTCTTGCACATCGGCCGGCATCGAGTTGAACCATTCCAGGTTGCAGGAATAGACCTGGCTGTCCGGCACCGCCTGGGTGAAGGTGACGTGAGACAGAATGTCCTTGAAGCCAAACACATAGAGCGCACCGACCGACGGGTCGAGCGCATCCGCCACACCCTGCTTGATGGCCGAGGGGGTCTCACCCCAGGCAACGGGCGTCGGGTTGGCACCGACCATGCGATAATACTGCTGCAGCATCTTGGACCCGGGCACGCGGAATTTCACGCCGCTCATGTCCGAGGGGGTAATGATGGCATTTCCGCCCTGGCGCACAGCCACAACGCGCGGGTCGATCACGACATAGAACAGCGCCTTGAAGCCTGCGGCCTCGACCTTGGGGTGCACTTCGTTCTTCCAGGTGTCGGAATGCACCAGATTGGTGAACCGCTGATTCGAGCCGCACAGATACGGCATGTTGATCAGGTCCACGGTCGAAGCGAAGGGTGCGAAGTTCGACAGCGAATGCTGCGCGGCCTGGATGGTTCCGCCCTGCACCTTCTGCACCAACGCGCCGCCCGCGCCCAGCTGCCCGCCCGGGGCCAGCTTGACATAGACTTTGCCGTTGGTTGCGTTCTGGATGTTCTCCTTTAGATCCAGCTGCATGATTGGATAGCTGCGCGAGGCACCCAGAACATAGGCCGTGGCCACCGTCATCACATGCTCGGCAGCTTGTTCGCGCTCCTTTTCCTCCTTCGCGGTCTGCGCCGCAGCCTCGGATGACCACAACACGCCGCTTGCGCCCGCCACCAGTGCGGCCGTGAACGCGCCACTGGCACTGAGTTTCAGGAAATTGCGGCGTTCAGCTGACGCCAGTTCCAGTTGATCTTTGTTCATTGATTGCCCTCCCATTGGAAAAATTCAGCCGCCGTTCTCCTCGCGTTCGGCCTCTTTTTTCAGAATTGCGACAACGAACAGGATCGACGCCGCGAACAGAACCAGCATCTCACCCACATCCCCAAGAAACGCGCGGCCTGCAAACGCACCCAGCGCCACGTTCGCGAAATAGACGACGAAGACGATGGCGGATGCGGCAAGAAACATGTTCGGGACCTTGAATGGAATCGGCTCTGGCTACATTTGTAAGCGCTTACATGAAAAATGCAAGCGTTTACATTTCGACTTTCAACCCCAAATGGAACCGGATAGAATTGAATAAAACGAAGATCAGGTTCGGAAATGCCAAAGCAGAAAGCCGCCCCGACATTGGATGACGTTGCCAGAAAGGCGGGCGTTTCCACGGCTACGGTTTCGCGTTGCATCAACACCCCGGACAGGGTGGTCGAAGCGACCCGCAAACGCGTGCAGTCGGCGATCGAGGCCCTGGGCTATACACCGAATTTCGCGGCTCGGGTCATGGCAGCCAAGCGCACGTTTACCATCGGCGCGATCATCCCGACAATGGAAAACGCCATCTTTGCGCGCGGTCTGCAGGCCTTTCAGGAAGAGCTGCACCAACATGGATACACGCTTCTGGTGTCAAGTTCGGCCTACAAACCGGCAACCGAAGAAGAGCAGATCCGAACTCTGGTCGCCCGCGGCGCCGATGGCCTGCTGCTGATTGGCCACGACCGGGCGCCGCACATTTACGAATTCCTTCAAGGCCGCGATATTCCGGCGCTGGTTGCGTGGTCGTTTTCCCCGGACGGGCGTCTGCCCTCCATCGGTTTCGACAACCGGGCGGCCATGTACGAGCTGGCGAAAAGGGTCCTCGACCTCGGGCACATTCGGCTTGCGGTGATATCCGGCATCACTCACGGCAACGACCGCGCGCGCCTTCGACTGGACGGGGTGCGCGACGCTGTTCGGCAGCACGGGCTTGACCCGCAGGTGCTTCAGGTCATCGAGACCCCGTACGAGATCGAAAACGGCGCCGAAGCGTTCGCGGATCTCATGTCGCAAGACATGCCACCGACTGCTGTCATGTGCGGCAACGATGTTCTGGCCGCTGGCGCCATGCTCAGGGCTCAGGATATGGGGCTGAAAGTGCCGCAGGATGTCTCGATCACCGGGTTCGATGACATCGAACTGGCCCGGATCCTGCGCCCGGCGCTGACGACCGTGCATGTGCCGCATCGGGAAATGGGTGGAAAGGCCGCCAAGGCATTGATCGAAATGGTTGAAAAAAGGGCCCCCGCTGCCGGTGAACACCTCTACACGCATATCGTCAAACGGCAGTCCCTGGGTCCTGCCAACTCGGTGTGATCCGTGTGACTGGATCAGGCGGCCTGGTCTTCCATCGTCCGGAAATCACCCTTCAGCCACAAATGCCGTTTGCACATCGGCTCGGTAAAATACTGCCGGATCAAGCTGCTGAGGGCCTTGTGGATCAGTTTTGAGGTGGTGTCCGGATAGACCTCGGTCGTGAACAGGGAAACGATCCTGACAAAGTTTCGACCCGGAAAAGGCGTTGCCCGGACCGAGTCATGATAGCGATGCGCCCGGTGGAAGCATCCAGCGGTGGTGATCGCCCATCCGCTGCCTTCTGCCACCAGCCCCATGATCGACTGGTTGCATTCCAACTCGAACCGGTTGGGCAGGTTGTACTTGTTGCGCGTCAGCTGGATCTCGATCTGCTTGCCGATCGTGTAGTCACGCGAATACCGCAGCAGCGGCAGGTCGGAATGGGGCGAGAACAGGTCCTGAATGTCTCCCTTGAACTTCTCGGGCACGATCACGATGAACGGATCACGCAGAAGTGGGTACTCGATCAGCCCCTGCGTGCCGCCCGGCGGTCGGGTCGCCACACCTGCGTCCAGCTTGTGTTCCTGCAATTTCTCGATGATCTCGTGGCTGGGCCGTGTGAAATGCCGGAAATTGCAGCGCGGCAGCGCATGAGCCAGGAACCGGATCAGTTCGGGCGCGATCTGGTTGTCGAAATCATCCACCAGGGCCAGCCGCAGATCGGTGGCGTGGCGCCAGTTGCCAGACCGGATCTCGGCCTCGCCCCGCTTCAACACGGTCAGGCCATCCCGTACATAACGCGAAAATACCTCGCCAGCCGGTGTCAGGCTCATCGGACGGCGACCGTGATCGACGAGGCCGACGCCCAAAGCGTCTTCGAGACTGCGCAGATGGTTGGACACGGTGCTGATCGACAGGCCAGTTTCCGAGGCCACCTGTTGAATCGACCCAGACTTGGCTACCAGGCGAAACACCTCCAGCCAACGCAGGCTCAGCGGTTTGGACACGGGGCAAAACCCTCCCGCAATTTCGATTTCATCGAAACTAGCGAAACAGAGTTTTGGCTTTCGGGCAATGGTGAATGTTGGCCACCCGCTTTAGCTGCGCATGTGGGTGAAGTCGGGATCGTAGGGGCAGGCAGGGATCACCCGCGCCGGAACCCTGTCACCACACAGGTCCAGCATCATCTCGCTGCCTTCGGTGGACAGGTGCGGCTCGACAAAGGCATGTGCCAGGTTCAGCCCGGTGCGATGCCCCCAGTCGCCCGAGGTCACCGTTCCAACCACCCGATCCCCGGCCATCAGCGACGCGCCGGGATGCGCGGGCGCGTGCGTGGCCTGCACTTGCAGCGCAACCAACTTGCGCGACGGCCCGTTGGCCTGCCGTTCGATCAGCGCCGCGCGCCCGATGAACTCCGACTTGTCCAGCCGGACAAAGCGGTTCAGCCCGGTTTCAAACGGGTCGAACTCCGTGATCAGATCCGCCTTCCAATGCAGGAAAGTCTTCTCCATCCGCATCGACTCGACCGCCCGCGCGCCGAACAATTGCAGGCCAAAGGCCTGTCCGGCCTGTCGCAGCGCAAGATAGGCCGCGTAGAGCGAGGCGTTGGGTACATGGATCTCATAGGCCAGCTCACCCGAAAAACTGACGCCCATCACGGTGGCGGGCGCGATCCCGACAAAGCACTCGCGAACGCTGAGCCACGGGAAGGCGTCCCGCGACCAATCCCCGCGCGAACAGGCCGACAGCACGTCACGCGCCCGTGGTCCGGCCAGAACCAGGATGGTCTGGTCGTTGGTCAGGCTACGCAGGTGCACGTCCTCGCCAGCTTCGATGTGTCGGGACAGCCAATCCATGTCATGCAGTTCGGCCGCGGCGGCCGAGCCGTACCAGACGCGATCCGGCCCCCGGTCGCTGGCGGGCAGATTGGCAATGGTCGCCTCGGCCTTGACCATGCCCTTGTGGTTCAGCAGATAGGCCAATCCCACCCGCCCTGGTCGACGGGGCAGCGCGCCGCAGATCATCCGGTCGAGGAACGCATGCCGGTCGGCACCGGTAATCTCGATCCGGTTGAACCCGTTGACCTCGGCCAGCCCGACATTTTGCTGTACATTGGCGACCTCGGCGGCGATCACGTCGAATGTTTCGTCAAAATCGAAACTGAGCGTCGGCGTGAAATCGGGCGTGGGCTTGATGTACTCGACTCGCTCCCAACCATTCACCACGGTAAACGCCGCGCCTTCGGCGGCCAGAACCGGGGTCAACGGCGTTGTCTTGGCGGGCCGCCCGGCGGGACGGTGTTCGTGCGGAAAGTGAAAGCGGAATTCGTTCTGGTAGTCCTCGATCGCCTTCAGCGCGGTCAGCTCGACATTGGCGTGCCCGGCGAACCGGCGCGGGTCGAGGCACCAAGTGTCATAACAGGCCTCGCCATGCACGATCTGCTGGGCCAGCAGCCAGCCGTGGCCGCCCCCCTCGCCTAGCCCGGCCCGCAGGCCGATGATGCAGAATGCGTTACGCTTGCCGGGGATCGGTCCCACTAGGGGAGCGCCGTCGATCGTGTAGGTGATCGGGCCGTTGACGACCGTGTGGATCCCCGCCTCCATCAGGGCGGGCATGCGGGCAAACGCGCCTTCCAGCACATCGGTCACCCGGTCCAGATCGTCCGGGCACAGCGCGTTGACGAAGTTCGGGTCGATCCCGTCCATGCCCCAGGTCTTGCAGTCCTGTTCGTAGAAACCCAGCAGCAGCCCGTTCTTCTCCTGCCGGCAGTAATAATCGCTGATCGGGCAGCGCAGCAGCGGCATGCGGTGGCCGGCATCCCGGATCGCGGGGATTTCCTCGGTCAAAAAATACTGGTGCTCCATCGAGGCCACGGGATGGTGCACGCCCATCATCGCGCCAACCTCGTTCACGCGGTAGCCACAGGCATTCACCACGATGTCGCAGTCGATGTCGCCGTGCTCGGTATGAACGGTCCAGGTGTCGTCTTTGTGCTGGGTCAGGGCCGTGACTGGCGTGTTGCGATAGACTTCGGCCCCGGCCTTGCGCGCCCGCCGCGCCAGCGCCTGACACAGCTGGGCGGGGTCGATGTCCCCGTCCAGCGGATCCCACAACCCGCCCAGCAGATTGTCGGTGGAAATAAGCGGGTGGCGACGGGCGCATTCCTGCGCGTCGATCACCTCGAAATGCACGTCCATCCCCCGCGCCATCGAAGCGAAATGGCGATAGCCCTGCATCTGCGCCTCGGTGTTGGCCAGCCGGATGCCGCCGTCGCCATGGTGGTAGTTGATCGGGTAGTCCGGGTCCTCGGCCAGTTCCTTGTACAGGCGGATCGAATGCGACTTGAGCCCCACCATCGTCTGGTTCATTCCGAAATTCGTCACCTGTGCGGCCGAATGCCATGTGGTGCCGGATGTCAGCTCGTTGCGCTCTACCAGAACCACGTCGCTCCAGCCTTCTTGCGTCAGGTGATACAGGGTTGAACAACCGGCGATTCCGCCGCCGATCACCACGACCTTGGTGCGCGATTTCATGGGTGTGCTCCTTCTGACGTTCCCCAAACCCTGCCGAACGGCGCGGCGGGCGGGCAATGGTGCAGTCACCGGTCCCGAAAAATCGAAACGGGGATTGAGATTTCTCAAAACGGCATTTCCGCTTTGGCCGCACCCCGCGTTGCCGCGTAACCTGCAGGGCAGGATCGGATCAGGAGCCTTCGGAGATGCCAGAACAGGGCAAACGCGGCGGGCGGCGGGCGAGGCTGGCGCAACGGGCGGCCAAACCGGCCTTTGACCCCTGCGCGCCCGGCCAGATCGGCGGGCAGTACAAACCCCTGACCTTGCCCGAGATCGCGGCGATCCACGACACCGCCCTGCGCCTGCTGGAAACGCTGGGCATGGGCGAGGTGCCCGACCGCCTGGCACAAGACCTGATCGCCGCAGGTGCGCGGCCAGGCCCGCCGGGACGGCTGGTCTTTCCTCGCACGATGGTCGAAGGCGCGGTCCGACAGGCCGCCAAACGCTTTACCCTGCACGGGCGCGACCCGGCCCGGTCGATCAAGGTGGGCGGCGACCGCGTGCATTTCGGCACCGGCGGAGCGGCGGTCCAGACGCTGGACCTGGACAGCGGGCTTTATCGCCCGTCGACCCTGGCCGACCTGCATGATTTCACCCGCCTTCAGGACACGCTGGCCAATGTCAGCTGGTTCACCCGATGCTGCGTCGCCACCGACGTGCCGGACAATTTCGATCTGGACGTGAATACCGCCTATGCGCTGATCCGGAACACCACCAAACCGGTAGCGACCTCGTTCACGCTGGCCGAACATGTCGCGCCCATCGTGCGGATGCTGGACATCGCCGCCGGAGGCCAAGACGCCTTTGCGGAACGCCCGTTTTTGAAGGCGCATATCAGCCCGGTGATCTCGCCGTTGCGGTACGGCGAAGATGCGGTGGACGTGGTCTATGAATGCATCGCGCACAACATCCCCATGTCCTGCATCACAGCAGCCCAGGCCGGGGCGACCGCGCCCGCCACCATGGCCGGGTTTCTGGCCCAGTCGCTGGCCGAAACCCTGGCCAGCCTGGTCATGGTCAACGCGATCCGGCCGGGCTTTCCCATGGTGTTTTCGAACTGGCCGTTCATCATCGATCTGCGCACCGGCGCTTTTTCGGGCGGCAGTGGCGAAACCGCCGTGTTGAACGCGGCCTCGGCCCAGATCACCAACTGGCTGGGGCTGCCCTCGGGCGTCGCCTGTTCGATGACCGATGCCAAGGCCATCGACGCGCAATACGGCGCCGAAAAAGGCATCACCTCGCTGGCCGCCGCACTGGCCGGCGGCAATTTGATCTACGAAAGCTCGGGCATGACGGCCTCGCTGCTGGGGGTCAGCTTCGAGGGGTTCGTGCTGGATGACGAGATGCATTCGCACACCTATCGCGCCCTGCGCGGGATCGAGGTGACCGAAGAAAACCTGGGCTTTGACGCGATCTGCCAGTCGGTTCTAGGCGAGGGCCATTTCCTGGGCAGTGCCCACACCCATGCAGCGATGGAGCGCGACTATTTCTACCCCGCCCTTGCCGATCGGGCCGAGCCGCGCAGCTGGCAGGACAGCGGCGCACGCGATGCCTGGTCCAACGCCCGCGACCGCGCGCGTGAAATCCTGCGCACGCATCACCCGCAATACCTCAGCCCCGAACAGGAGGCCGAGATCCGAACCAATTTCCGGATTCTGTCCTGATCCGACGCCGTTGTGTCGCGGACCGGGTGTTTTTGGCGCGGGCTTGCCGCTAGGCTCGGGCAAACGACGACACAGGGGGCCTCATGGCAAATGCGTTCTTTCAACCCGTCTCGGCGATGGAGCTGGCGCGCTTTGCCGGTGTCCCCACTTTCATGCGCCTGCCGGCCCTGACCGCGGACGACGATCGGATGGATCTGGTCGAGCTTGGGCTGGTCGGCATCCCCTGGGACGGGGGCACCACCAACCGACCCGGCGCACGGCACGGGCCGCGGCAGTTGCGCGACCAGTCCACCATGATCCGCGCCATGAACCCGGTGACCGGGGTTGCCCCGTTCGAACTGGTCAACTGTGCCGACCTGGGCGACGTGCCCCCCAACCCAGTGGATATCGAGGATACGTTGGACCGCATCACCCGCTTCTACACCGACCTGATGCTGCGTGGCATAGTACCCCTGACGGCGGGCGGTGATCACCTGACCACCCTGCCCGTCCTGCGGGCGCTGGCCAGCGAGGGCCCGCTGGGACTGATCCAGTTCGACAGCCATACCGACCTGTTCGACAGCTATTTCGGCGGGCAAAAATATACCCACGGCACCCCGTTCCGCCGCGCAGTCGAGGAAGGGCTGGTCGATCCCGAACGCTTCGTGCAGGTGGGCATTCGCGGCACCGCCTACAACACCGAGGATATCGAATGGGGCGAAGCGCAGGGCATCCGCATCATCCGCATCGAAGAGCTGTTCGACCGCGGCATCGACGATGTCATGGCCGAGGTCCGCTCCATCGTCGGTGACGCGCCCTGCTATTGCACATATGACATCGATTTCGTGGATCCCACCCATGCCCCCGGCACCGGCACGCCCGAGATCGGCGGCCCCAACAGCTTTCAAGCCCAGCAGGTCATCCGCAAGCTGGAAGGGGTGAACCTTGTGGGCGCGGATCTGGTCGAGGTCTCGCCGCCCTTCGACCCATCGGGCGGCACCGCATGGCTGGGCATTTCGTTGATGTTCGAACTGCTGTGCGTGCTGGCCCAGGCGATCGACGCGCGGCGCTAGGCCCGGGCGACGTTCTCGGCGATCATCGAGATCATCTCGAACATCGCCGCAGCCGCCGTCAGCGCGGTGATGTTGTTGGGGCTATCCTTGGTCGGCATCATGCAGACCACATCGCCGCCGACGATGTTGAGCCCCCGCGCGGCATGCAGGATGCCCACGGCCTCGTCGATGTCAAAACCCTTTTCGCCGGGTTCCAGGTTCGACACCCCCGGCGCGATGGTCGGATCCAGGCAGTCGAGATCGAAGGTAATGTAAACCGGCCGGTCGCCCAGAACCTCGCGCGTTTGGGCCACCACATCGGCCAAGCCACGCTGGCGGAACTCGCGCATGGTGACGATGTTGTAGCCATAGTCATACGAGGGTTGTAGCCAGTCCAGGCTGCGCGGATGCCCCCGCAATCCGATCTGCATCGACCGGGTCGGGTCCACCTGCCCCTGATCGGCCAGGTAAGCTCCCCAATGCGCAGCCGACTTCTTGGCCCCCAGGAAATGATCGACTTTGGTGAACACATCCGTATGCGCGTCCAGATGCAGAAAACTGACTGGTTGCCCGCCAGCCAGTTTGCCTCGGCCCAGCGCCTGTACGATCCCGCCCGTGATCGAGTGATCGCCGCCCACAGAAACGGGCCGCGCCCCGGCGGCGTCGATGCCACGGTAGAAGGCGGTGATGCGCTCGATGCAGTCCTCGTTGTCGTTGGCGCGCGGGAACGGCACGTCGCCCACATCGGCAATGCGCGCGTTTGACCACGGATCGATCTGGAACAACGAATGCACCCGGCGCTGCACGGCCGAGACATGACGCAGCGCACGCGGGCCCAGATGCTGGTCGCGCTCGGTGGTGCCGTTGCCGGCGGAATGCGGCACGCCCACAAGGGCGATATCCTGATCCTGCGGCCCCACATGGGGGCACCGGAACAGGGTGGGCACGCCCCACCAGTACAGGTTGTCCATCATGGATTGTTCGTAGCGGTCCGCCATCGTGTCTCCCCGCCCTGAAATGAAACCGCCCCCACTGGTGACCCGGGGGGGCGGCTGTCGCGTCAGATCTTTTCGTCTTCGCGTCGGAAGGCGCCCTGGACGATGCGGTCCATGACCATGGCCAGGAACAGGATCGCAAAACCGCCCAGCAGGCCCGGCCCCTTGGCCGCGTATTGCAGCGCCTCAAGGATTTCCTTGCCCAGACCCCCGCCGCCGATCAGCGAGATGATCACGACCATCGACAGACACATCAGGATGGTCTGGTTCACGCCGGTCATGATCGACGGCAGCGCCAGCGGGATTTCCACGTCCTTCAGCAACTGCCATTTCGAGGCACCAAAGGCCACGGCGGCCTCTTTGATGCTTTCAGGCACCCCGCGCATGCCCAGCGCCGTCAGGCGGATCACCGGCGGCATACCAAAGATGATCGTGGCCAGGATGCCCGGCGGGTTACCGGTGCCAAAGAAGGCGATGATCGGGATCAGATACACGAAGGCCGGCAGGGTCTGCATCAGGTCCAGCACCGGCTCGGCCGCGCGATAGGCGCGTTTTGATTTGCCGAACCAGATGCCCAGCGGAATACCGAAGGTGACGCACAGCAGCACGGCCGCGCCCACCAAAGCCACCGTCTCCATCGCCACGTCCCAATAGCCCAGCAGCGCGATATAGGCCAACGACGCGGCAGTGAAGATCGCCACGCGCGGTCCCGCCGCGCGCCACGCGGTCACGCAGATCACCAGCATGACCACCGGCCACGGCGACCCGATCAGGGCCACGGTCAGCCCGTCCAGAACCGAGCGTACACCGGCAACGATCCCGTCGAAAATGTCTCCGCCTGCGGCAGCTGCAGCGTCGATCCGGGCCTCCATCCAACTGGCTAGGGCCGAGAACAGCGTGCCCTGATCAGGCCCGAGGATCATTTCCGACACTGCCTTTTCAGGGAAAGCGTCCAACAGAGGCAGCGATGCGTTCACAGTGAATTTGTACACGATCAGCGGACCGATCGCTGCCACCAGAACCGCGCCTAGAACCGTGTTCCGGGTCGAGCGGCCGCTTTCGGTGCTTTCGGGGTCGATCCGCCAGTTCGAATACTGTTTTTCGTACACCCGGTCAGCGTAGAACCCCTGCACCAGCTTGAAAACCAGCAGCATCAGAAGACCGGTGACCATGATCCCCAAGGCTTCGGACTGCGCCAGTTGCGCTTTCTCAAGGCTGCTGTCCGCCGCTTTCTGGATATTTGCGGCCAGTTTGTTGAATCGGTCGATGTCTGCCTTCTCGGTTGCATCCGCCGCGCGCGCCAGCAACTCGTTTGCGCGTTCCTGCTGACGGGCCGCGCGTTCGGCCAGATCTGCCCCTGGGTTGCCCCAAGCGCCGCGACCGATCTGCACCCAAGCGATGATCTCAAGGATCAGGAAGGTCCAGAACATCCCCCAGATCGCCCGCGAGGCGGACCAGAACGGCCCCAGCACCGCCGCCCACAAGTTGAACGTGTTCGGGATCGGACTGGTCGCATCATGGATCTTGTGAAAGGCTTTGACGTAGTAGTCACCATTAGGGCCTGCGAATTCGTGGATCGACCGATCCAGCGCCTCGCGGTCCACCTCGATGTCGGAGGCGGCCGTGACTTTCAATTCCGTGGTTGCATCAGTCATTTTTGCCCCCCTGAATTCCGCGCAGCAGGCGTGGTTTGGTCACGACGCCCACATCCTGACCGCCGTCGGTGATCACCACCGGAAGCTCGGTGTTCACGGCCAGATCGATCAGTTGGTCGAGGTCTGCGCCCTCATCCGCGCGCGGCGCGCCATCCAGCGGGCCGGAGTAACTGTCCAACGACTCCATGATCGAATGCGCCTTGACCAGTTTGAGCTTGGATATGCCCTGCACGAACTCGCGCACATAGTCATCGGCCGGGTTCATCACGATGTCCTCGGGCGTGCCGATCTGGACGATCACACCGTCCTTCATGATGGCGATGCGATGACCGATTCGGATCGCCTCGTCCAAGTCATGGGTGATGAACAGCGTGGTCTTTTTCAGCTGCGCAACCAGAGCCTTGAACTGGTCCTGCAACTGCAGCCGGATCAGCGGGTCCAGTGCCGAGAACGGTTCGTCCATCAGCAGGATTTCCGGGTCCGAGGCCAGCGCGCGCGCGATGCCCACGCGCTGCTGCATCCCGCCCGACAGTTCCTTGGGCAGCCGGTCCTCATAGCCGGTCAGATCCACCAGGCCCAGCGCGTGATCGGACACTGCCCAACGCTTGGATTTCGAGACTTTGCGGATCTCCAGCGGATAGGCCACGTTGTCGCGCACCGAGCGGTGCGGCATCAGCGCCATGTGCTGGAACACCATCCCGATCTGCTGGGCGCGGATGCGGCGCAGTTCGGACTCGGAGATCTTGGACACGTCCTGCCCCATGATCTCGATCTTTCCGGCCGTGGGCTCGATCAGGCGATTGACATGGCGCACAAGGGTCGATTTGCCCGAACCCGACAGGCCCATGATGCAAAAAATCTCGCCACGCGGCACTTCGAACGTGGCGCCTTGAACGCCGACCACGCAATTGAATCTTTCAAGAACTTCAGGTTTTCCAATACCTTCATTTCGGACTGCGGCCATGGCTTCTTCGGCCCGTGCGCCGAAAATTTTCCAGACATTTTCTAGTTTTACGACAGGTTCGTCCATTTGCCCCTCATCTACGGGGTTGCATCCCGGCAAACAGGCAAAGGGCCGCCGCGATCAGTCGCGACGGCCCCCTGCGTTTCTGATTTAGTTCGTCAACCAGCCGATAACGGTGTCTTCGTTTTCAGCCACCCACTGGCGGGCGAAATCGGCTGCTTCCACGTTGTCCACGGCCAGCGCCTTTCCCATCGCGCTCAGATCGTCACCCTGCATCTGGTAGTTGCGGAACAGGGCCGCGACCTCGGGGTGGCTTTCCTCAAGCTCTTTGGCGTAGTGCAGGTGCAGAGTTGCCCCGTTCCACGCGGTCGAGGCCTCGGACTTGTCCAGCCAATCCGGGTCATCGGTGGGCTGAACGATCGTCCAGGTGGCCGGATCATGCGGTGGCTCTTCCAGCACGGTCAGTTCCTGCGTCACAAAGATGTAGTGCGGGCTGTAGCAGAACCCGATCCACGGATCACCGGCCTTGGTCGCGTTTGCCAGGTTGGCATAGGCGATGGTTTCCTCGTACTCGGTCAGCTCAAAGATCTGGTCATAGCCGTAGGATTTGGCGCGGATCTTCTCGACCACGGTCGACGCCCAGCCGGGCGCGCCGATCCAAACCTCGGGAGTGCCGTTTCCGTCAGTGTCAAAGATCGCCATCTTGTCCGGATCGCTCAGGTCGTCGATGGATTTGATGTCATATTCCTCGGCAATGTAGGTCGGAACGCACATACCCTGCTCGGCCTGGACCGGGTTCTCGTTCATCACGACGGTGCCTTTTTCTTTGACATAGGTGTCGTGCAGGTTCTGCTGGTTTGGCATCCAGACTTCGGGGTGGACGTGCATCGCACCCGAATCCATCGCTTCGAACACGATGGGGTTGGTGCCGTTCTGCAATTCGACATCGAGGCCGAGGTTGTCTTCGATGACAACTTCAAGAATGTGCGCGGTGGCATTCACCGACGCCCAGTTCGGTACGCCGATCACGATATCCGCGGCAACCGCAGGCATGGCAATCGCCATCGATGCGCCCCCAAGCAGCATGGTCAATTTCTTCATGGCATTTCTCCGTGTTGGTCATCTGCGGTGCTGGTCTTGCATCACGCCCCCAGCCCGGTTGGGACCGCCGCGCGCATGCCAGCATCTCGGTTGTTTTCGCGCACGGCCATTCAAAGGACCGCTGCATGAAAAATGAAGCACGCGGGCCCGAACCCTTTCAAGCGCCACGATCTGATGCGGTCACATGTGCGGCTTTATCTAATACCTGTTCCGACTTTTTCGAAATAATGCCCGGCCGTTTTTGACGCCGGCAGTCTGGCCGGTTGCGCAAACCAAAAAAGGCCGTCCCATGCGGGACGGCCTTTCTTTCACTGTCTCTCGAAAGAAGATCAGGCAGCCAGAGCGGCCTGTGCCTTGGCAACGATCGCGCCGAACGCTTCCGGTTCGTGCACGGCCAGGTCGGCCAGGACTTTGCGGTCCACTTCGATGCCGGCCAAGTTCAGGCCGTTGATGAAGCGGGAATAGGTCAGAGCTTCGTCATGCGAACGAACAGCGGCGTTGATGCGCTGGATCCACAGAGCGCGGAAGTTGCGCTTGCGGTTCTTGCGGTCGCGGGTTGCGTACTGGTTGGCCTTGTCGACGGCCTGACGGGCAACCTTGAAGGTGTTCTTGCGGCGGCCATAGTAGCCTTTGGCGGCCTTGATGACCTTCTTGTGACGGGCGTGAGTTACGGTTCCACCTTTAACGCGGGACATATCGGTATCTCCTCTTAGCGGTCGTAGGGCATGTAGCCCTTGACGATCTTGGCGTCGGGGGCGGACAGGGTGGTGGTGCCACGGGCGTCGCGGATGAACTTCTTGGTCCGCTTGATCATGCCGTGCCGCTTGCCGGCCTGAGCCGACATGACCTTACCGGTCGCGGTCACCTTGAAGCGCTTCTTGGCGCTCGATTTGGTCTTCATCTTGGGCATTTCCGTCTCCTTTCAGGGTTCGGTCCGAAACGCGACTCGGCATGCCACATCGGCCGGTCGCGCGATCAGATGCGCCGTTTACGCAAGTTCGGTCATGCTGGCAAGGGGTTTTTGACCCGGTTTTTCCCTTTTCGCACCGGTGTCGGGAACCGGGGCGGCAGGGCCGCCCCGGTTGGTATCATCAGTCGGCGAACTTGCGGATTTCGCCGCTTTTCAGCCGCGCACTGTACGAGGCCAGTTCCTGGCGCACCACTTTCATCAGGAAGTAGAGTGCAAAGACGTTAACCACGGCCATTGCAAAGATCGCCGCATCCGAGAAATCGATGACCGGCGTCAGGTTGGCCGCCGCCCCGATCACTACGAAGATGCAGAAGATGATCTTGAACACCAGTTCCTTGGTGTGGCCTTCGCCGAACAGATAGGTCCAGGCCTTGAGGCCATAGTAGGACCAGCTGATCATGGTCGAGAAGGCGAACAGGATCACCGCGACGGCCAGGATGTAGGGGAACCAGCTGAAGGCGCTGCCGAAGGCGGCCGAGGTCAGGCTGACGCCCGCGTTTCCATCCACGGTTGCGATCGCCGTGCCCTCTTCGTTCAGCATGTACAGGCCGGTTGCCGGATCGATCACCAGCTGCTGGGTGATGATGATCACCAGCGCGGTCATGGTACAGATCACCACCGTGTCGATGAACGGCTCGAGCAGCGAGACGAAGCCTTCGGTGATCGGCTCCTTGGTGCGGACGGCCGAGTGCGCGATGGCCGCCGAACCCACTCCTGCCTCGTTCGAGAAGGCAGCGCGTTTGAAGCCTTGGATCAGGGCGCCGACCATGCCGCCGGCCACGCCCAGACCGGTGAAGGCACCGGCGAAGATCTGACCGAAGGCCCAGCCGATCTTGTCGGCATTCATGCCAATGATGACCAGCGCGGTCACAACATACAGGATGCCCATGAACGGCACGACCTTCTCGGTCACGCGAGCGATCGACTTCAGGCCGCCCACGATGACCATGAAGACAACGGTCGCAAAGACCAGGCCGGTGATCCAGCCGGGATAGTCGCCGACGATACCCGCGATCTGCTGGTGCGCCTGGTTGGCCTGGAACATGTTGCCCCCGCCCAGCGCGCCAAGGATACAGAAGATCGAGAACAGGACCGCCAGGATCTTGCCCCCGGGCAGCCCCAGCTCGGCAAAGCCCTTGGACATGTAGTACATCGGGCCGCCCGAAACGGTGCCGTCCTCGTACTCGTTGCGGTACTTCACGCCCAGCGTACATTCGGTGAATTTCGACGCCATGCCCAGAAGGCCGGCGAGGATCATCCAGAAGGTCGCTCCGGGTCCGCCGATGCCGATCGCCACCGCGACGCCCGCGATGTTGCCCAAGCCGACCGTACCCGACAGCGCCGTTGCCAGCGCCTGGAAGTGACTGACCTCGCCCGCATCGTTGGGGTCGGAATAGTCACCTTTGACAAGGCTGATCGCATGGCCGAAGAACCGCATCTGCACAAAGGCGAAGTACAGCGTGAACACCGTTGCGGCCACGACCAGCCACAGCACGATCCACGGGAAGCTCGTGCCCGGAAGCGGCGCGAAGATGAAGCTGACGAAGGGGCCCGTCAGATTTGAGAAGGTCTGGTTGATCTTTTCGTCCAGACCGGGGGCCTCCTGCGCAAGTGCGGGGTTGGCCAGCAGGGCCGCGGCCGCACCGGACAGGCCCAGAGTTTTGATCAATTTCATGTCTGCTCCTCCCCTCAGTTTACGACCGTGACCGGGACGTCGGCATGCATGACCAGATTCTGGGTCGAGCTGCCGAAGATGCGTTTCTTGAACCCGTCGGCGGATGACCGGCCGACAACGATCTGCGATGCGCCGTTCTTGACGGTGATCGCGTTCAGCGTTTCGGCCACGTCACCATGCCGGACGATGCCGCGTGCGTTGAAGCCTTCGGCCTTCAGCGCTGCCACTGCGGGTTCGACCACGCGGCTGTTGGCAAGGGCGATTTCTTCCTCGCGCCGCTTGTGCCGCAGGGCGTTTTCCTCGGGCGTCTGGAATGTGTAGGGCGACCATTCGATGACATAGGCGACAATCAACTCGCACTCGTCGATCCGCTTTGCCAGGGTCTTGGCAAATTCGAGAGCACGTTCGCCGGTCTCTGTCCCGTCCAGTCCTATGACAATTTTCGTTGTCATCTCGTTCCTCCGTTTTTTGTTGATTTGGCCGAGGCCCGTGCCCCCGGCAGGGCAGCCGGAACCTGGAACTCGTCGTCGAGACTGCCCTGTGGTCAAGTATCAGGAATAATCACTAGGGAAAGGGGATGATTTTGGTCTAATCTCAGGAAAAAATGCCGCTCCACCTAAAAATTGCAGGGAATTTGACTGATGGATAGGGATTTGGACAAGATCGACCAACGAATATTGGCCGAGCTGGAGGCCAATGGCCGCCTGCCCATAGTCGAACTGGCAGCGCGTGTAAACCTGACCAACACGCCCTGTTCTGAACGGGTGAAACGGCTTGAGAAAAACGGCTATATCACTGGCTACAGCGCGGTGATCGACAAAGAGAGGCTGGGGCTGGCGCACCTGACAGTGGTTCAGGTGTCACTGGCCGCCACGGCCGATCACTCTCTGGACCGGTTCAACGACGCGGTACGCCGGGTGCCCGAGATCGAGACCTGCCTGATGGTGGCGGGCTCATTCGACTATCTTCTGACGGTGCGTACACGCGACATCGCCCATTTCCGCATGGTGCTGGGCGACAAGATCAACAAGTTGCCGGGAATTCACCAGACAAGTTCCTTCACGGTCATGGAGACCGTGAAGGAACCCGTCGGATCAAAAACAAGTACCGCCTAAAGGCGCATCATTCCGGGTCGGTGGCGTAGATCAGGCGTTCGTCACAGGGCGCGACGCGCAGGATGTTGGTCGAGCCGGGCACGTTGAACGGCACGCCGGCGGTCACGACGATCTGGTCGGACTGGCTGGCAAAGCCGCTGGCGCGCGCCGCGCGGGCGGCATTGACCACCGCCCCCTTGAAGCGTTCCAGTTCCGGCGTCATCACGCAGTGACACCCCCAGGACAGGCACAGCCGCCGCGCCGTGCCCCGCAGCGAGGTCATGGCGATGATCGGCACATGCGGTCGTTCGCGGGCGGTCAGCAGGGCGGTAGTGCCGCTTTGGGTAAAGCAGCAGATCGCCTTGATGTCGGTCTTCTCGGCGATCTCACGCGCTGCGGCGACGATGCCATCGGCCACGGTCGTGCCCTTGGTGGCGCGCGAGGCGGCGATGATCTCGGCATAGGTCGGGTCGGCTTCGACCTCGATGGCGACCTGGTTCATGGTCTTGACCGCCTCGATCGGATAGGCGCCCGCGGCGGATTCGGCACTTAGCATGATGGCGTCGGCGCCCTCATAGATCGCGGTCGCCACGTCGGAGACTTCGGCGCGCGTGGGCATCGGGCTTTCGATCATGCTTTCCAGCATCTGCGTCGCCACGATCACCGGCTTGGCCGCCGCACGGCAGCGGCGCACCAGGCGCTTCTGGATCGGCGGCACGGCCGAGACCGGCAGTTCGACCCCCAGATCGCCGCGCGCCACCATGATCCCGTCCGAGGCATCCAGGATTTCCTCAAAGGCCTCGACCGCGGCCGGCTTTTCGATCTTGGACAGGATGGCGGCGCGTCCATCGGCAAGGGTGCGGGCCTCGAACACGTCCTTGGCACGCTGCACGAAGCTGAGCGCCAGCCAGTCGACGCCAAGTTGGCAGACGAATTCCAGATCATCCCGGTCCTTTTCCGACAGGGCCGCCAGCGGCAGCACCACGTCGGGCACGTTCACGCCTTTGCGGTTCGAGATCGTGCCGCCGATCTCGACCTTGCAGTCGGCAAAATCGGCGCCGCATTTATCGACGATCAGGCGGATCTTGCCGTCATTGACCAGCAGATGCGCGCCGGGCTCGAGCGCCTGGAAGATCTCGGGATGCGGTAGGCAGACGCGGGTGGCGTCCCCCGGCGCATCATCCAGATCAAGGCGGAACGGCGCACCTTCGACCAATTCCTCGGCGCCATTGGCAAAGACGCCCACGCGCAGCTTGGGTCCCTGCAGGTCGGCCAGAATGGCGATCGGGCGGTCCACGTCCTTTTCCACCTGCCGGATGATCCGGTGGCGTTCGCGAATCTCGTCATGGCTGCCATGGCTCATGTTCAGGCGGAACACGTCGGCGCCGGCCTCGTGCAGCGCGCGGATCGTATCATAGTCGTTGGACGCCGGGCCCAGCGTCGCCACGATTTTCACATTTCTCAGGCGTCGCATCGCGCTTGCTCTCCTTGATGGCCAAATGTTACCGCAAACAGTGTTCGGGTCGCTTATTGCGCAATTCCCTTTCCGAGGCAACTGCCCTACACCTGCGACAAACAAGATGACAGGCTCATGACATACACTCCGTTTTACGTGCACGGGGCGGATCGCCCGTCCCGCTGGCTGATCACGTGCGACCACGCCACCAACACCGTACCACCGCAGATCAACGGCGGCGACCTCGGCCTTCCGCGTGAGGACATGGAGCGCCACATCGCCTATGACGTGGGCGCCTACGAGGTGTCGAAACATCTGGGCGAGATCCTGAACGCGCCGGTGATCGCGGCCAATTTCTCGCGGCTGGTGATCGACCCGAACCGGGGCGAGGACGACCCGACCCTGTTGATGAAGCTGTATGACGGGTCGATCATTCCGGCCAACCGTCATGCCGACGCCGCCGAGCGCGAACGGCGCCTGAACCTGTGCTATCGTCCTTATCACGAGGCGCTGGCCAAGATGGCCGCCCTGCCCCACGCCGTGATCGTCTCGATGCATTCCTTCACGCGCCAGTTGCGGGGCCGCCCGCCGCGCCCGTGGCATGTCGGCATCCTGCACACCGCGGACGAGCGGTTCTCGGCCCCGCTGATCGACCGGCTGCGGGCCGAGGGGGATCTGTGCGTCGGCGTCAACGAACCCTATACCGGCGTACTGCCGGGGGATGCGATCGACCGGCACGCCACCGCCTTTGGCCGCCCCAACGCGCTGATCGAGCTGCGCAACGACCTGATCGCCGATCATGCCGGGCAACGCGCCTGGGCCGAGCGGCTGGCACCGATCCTGCAGGACGCGCTGGCCGCAAGCGGTCTGTAACGCTCGTAAAATCCGCGACCAAACGACGCCCGCTCTCTTGAGCGGCGCGCGGGCAATCCCCATTTTTTGGGGTGAAAGGAGGCCGTCATGACACCTGAAACCCTGACAGCCTTTTTCGGCTGGATGACCGTTCTGAACTTTGCGGTCCTGCTGCTGTCGACCCTGATGGTGGTGGCCCTACAGGACCGCATTGCCGCCATTCACAGCCGCATGTTCCAGATGGACAAGGCCGAGGTCAGAAAGGCCTATTTCAAGTATCTTGCGAACTACAAGATCCTGACCCTGATCTTCTGCCTGATGCCCTGGATTGCCCTCAAGCTGGTCTGAACCGGCGCGCGTTGTGCAATGGTCACGGGCTTGCTAGGTCTGGATCAAATCCCTCAAACCGGAGCCCGACCATGGACCCCAAGACCGAGATCGAACTGCAGGCCGCCGCTTTCCGCCGCCTGCAAAAACACCTGATGCAGGACCGCACCGACGTTCAGAACATCGACATGATGAACCTGGCCGGGTTCTGCCGAAACTGCCTGGCGCGGTGGTATCAGGAGGCCGCCAATGAAAAAGGCATCGAAATGGGCAAGGACGAAGCCCGCAAGATTTTCTATGGCATGACCATGGATGAGTGGAAATCCAAATACCAGACCGAGGCCAGCCCCGAAAAACAGGCCGCCTTCAAGGTCGCGTTCGAGGAAAACGTCGGCAAAAAAGACTGACGCCAAAACAAAAAAGGCCCGCCAGATCGGCGGGCCTTGGTATTCAGATCGCTGCTTTGCGGCTTTCGTCCAGATAAATCTCGCGCAGCCGCGTGGCGATCGGGCCGGGTGTACCGTCGCCCAGCGCTACGCCGTCGATCTCGACCACAGGCATTACGAAAGCGCTGGCCGAAGTGGTAAAAGCCTCGTCGGCCTCTTTTGCTTCGTCGATGGTGAACAGGCGCTCCTCGACTTCCATCTGCGCCTCGGCCGCCATGCGCAACACCGCCTTGCGGGTAATCCCGTGCAGGATGTCGTTCGACAGCGGGCGGGTGACGATCTTGCCGTTCTTGACGATATAGGCGTTGTTGCTGGTGCCTTCGGTGACATACCCGTCTTCGATCATCCAGGCATCGTCACACCCAGCGGCCTTGGCCATCATCTTGCCCATAGACGGGTACAACAGTTGCACCGTTTTAATGTCGCGGCGGCCCCAGCGGATATCCTCGATCGAGATGATCTTGGCCCCTTTCCTGGCCGCGGGGTTGTCAGCCAGACCGGGCTTGTTCTGAGTGAACAGCACCAGCGTCGGCTTGGTATCGGCCGAGGGGAAGACGAAATCGCGGTCGCCGTCGCTGCCTCGGGTGACCTGCAGATAGACCAGCCCCTCGTTGATGCCGTTCAGCTCGACCAGCTTGCGATGGATTTCGAGCAGTTCGTCCTTGCTGCAGGGTTCGGCCATCTGCAATTCGTCCAGCGACCGCTTCAGGCGCACCGCGTGACCCTCGAAATCGATCAGCTTGCCATCCAGCACGCTGGTCACCTCATAGACGGCATCCGCCATCAGAAAGCCTCGGTCGAAGATCGAGACCTTGGCTTCGGTCTCGGGCAGGTATTCGCCGTTCACGTAAACGGTGCGGGTCATGTCATATCCTTCTCGTCCTTGGGCTGCGCCCATTCCTCGCCACAGCGCGTCACCCCCAGAGCGCCGCCTGCGGCGGGTGTACGCCGGCCTCGTCGAAAACCAGCGGAGTATCGCGGTCTTCGGCCAACAGAAGCGGGCCGTCAAGGTCCGTCACCAGCGCTCCCTGCGCCAGCAGTGTCGCAGGCGCCATCGCCAGAGAGCTGCCGACCATGCAGCCCACCATGATGCCATAACCCTCGGCCTGCGCCGCGCGGCGCAGTTCCAGCGCCTCGGTCAGACCGCCGGTCTTGTCCAGCTTGATGTTGATCACGTCATATTTGCCCTTCAACCCGGGCAGGCTGGCGCGATCGTGGCAGCTCTCGTCGGCGCAGACCGGAACCGGGCGCTCCAGCCCGATCAGCGCCTCGTCATCGCCGGCGGGCAGCGGCTGTTCGACCAGCGCGACGCCCAAACGCACCAGATGCGGCGCCAGATCGGCATAGACCTCGGCCGACCAGCCCTCGTTGGCATCCACGATGATCCGGGCATCAGGCGCCCCGGCTCGCACGGCCTCGAGCCGCGGCATGTCGTCGGGCGTGCCCAGCTTGATCTTCAACAGCGGACGATGCGCATTCTTCGCCGCCTGCGCCCGCATCGCGTCGGGCGTGTCCAGCGAAAGAGTATAGGCGGTGATCTCGGGCTTGGGCGCGGGCAGGCCGGCCAGTTCCCAAGCGCGCTTGCCCGCCCGCTTGGCATCAAGGTCCCACAGAGCGCAATCGACCGCATTGCGCGCGGCACCGGCGGGCAGCAGGTCCATCAGCGACTGGCGCGTGAACGTGTCGGGCAAACCGCGGATCTCGGCCTGGACCGACTCCAGCGTTTCGTCATACCGGGCATAAGGCACACATTCGCCCCAGCCTTGATGCGCCCCATCCGTCAGGCGCACCGTCAATACCTTTGCCTCGGTCCGCGACCCGCGCGAGATGGTGAACACCTGCGCCAACTGGAACACATCACGAGAGACGTCGATCTGCACGCGCCCACTCCTTTGTCATTGCAGTTTCCAGCGCCGGAGGCGGGTACGCCCGCCATCGGCGCCCCGGTTGGATCACATCGCGGCCAGCGCGTCCACCAGCTTGCCCGCGCCGAACCGGTACGGATCCGTAGCCGGCAGGCCCATCTCGGCCTCGACCTTGGCGATGTAGGCTTTCGCGTCCTCCTCGCTTAGGTGCTGTGTGTTGATCGACACACCCGCGACCTGGCAGGCAGGGTTGGCGACGCGCGCCAAAGGCAGGGCCGTATCGCGCAGCTGCTCCAGCGTCGGCAGGGAATATTCCGGCAGACCGCGCATGTGGGTGCGGGTCGGCTCGTGGCACAGAACCAGAGCATCCGGCTGACCGCCATGGATCAGCGCCATGGTCACGCCGGAATACGAGACATGGAACAGCGACCCCTGCCCCTCGATGTGATCCCAGTGATCGGGATCGTTCTCGGGTGTCAGGTATTCGACGGAACCGGCCATGAAATCGGCCACCACGGCGTCAAGCGGAACGCCCTGCCCGGTGATCAGAATGCCGGTCTGGCCGGTGGCGCGGAAGGTCGATTTCATGCCGCGCTTGCGCATCTCGGCATCCATCGACATGGCCGTGTACATCTTGCCCACCGAACAATCAGTGCCCACCGCCAGACAGCGCTTGCCGTTGCGTTTGCGCCCGTTGGCAATCGGATAGCCCACGGTAGGGACGCGAACGTCATGCAGGGTGCAGCCATGAGTCTGGGCCGCGGCCACCAGATCGCCTTCGTCGCGCAGCAGGTTGTGCAGGCCAGAAGCCAGGTCATAGCCCATTTCCAGCGCGGCGATCAGGACCTCTTTCCAGGCCTGGCTGATGACGCCACCGCGGTTCGCGACACCTATCACCAACGTCTTGGCGCCGGCGGCCTTACCTTCGGCCAAGGTCATGTCGGTCAGGCCCAGATCGGCCTTGCAGCCCTCCATCCGCAGCTGACCCACGGCGTTTTCCGGGCGCCAGTCCCGAATGCCGATCGCGACCTTGGCGGCCAATTGGTCGGGGGCATCGCCCAAAAACAGCAGGTACGGTGTCTCGATCATCGCGCGCTCTCCTTTTCTTCCGCCCCAACCTATTGAAGGCCGTCAACGAGCGTATCTCATTTTCCTCCGACCTGCCGCACATCGAACGGAGAATTTTGCAAGATTCCCCCGAATAGCGCAAAAAGCTTCGAAATTTTCAAAATGATGAAACTTTGACCGCCGCGCTCCGGGGGCTACGCACAGCTTTCTGCAACAGCATTGCCGCAACTGCACAATCAGGCTTGCGTAGGGTCGCGCAATTTAATACCCAATTGCCAACTGAAATCGTAATTTCATTACCCAGCGAGGTGCCGATGAGCTTTCGTATCCAACCCGCCGCCCCGGCGCGACCAAACCGCTGTCAGCTGTTCGGCCCCGGATCCAACACCAAGCTGTTCCCCAAGATGGCCGCCTCGGCTGCGGACGTGATCAACCTCGACCTAGAAGATTCGGTGGCCCCGTCCGACAAGGACACCGCCCGCGCCAACGTGATCGAGGCGCTGAACACCGTGGATTGGGGCAACAAGTACATGTCGGTGCGCATCAACGGGCTGGACACGCCCTATTGGTACCGCGACGTGGTGGACCTGCTGGAACAGGCCAGCGACCGGCTGGATCAGATCATGATCCCCAAAGTCGGCTGCGCCGAGGATGTCTATGCGGTTGACGCCTTGGTCACTGCGATTGAACGCGCAAAGGGCCGCACCAAGCCGATCAGCTTTGAAGTCATCATCGAATCCGCCGCCGGCATCGCCCATGTCGAGGAAATCGCGGCCTCCTCACCACGCCTGCAGGCCATGAGCCTGGGCGCGGCCGATTTCGCCGCCTCGATGGGGATGCAGACCACGGGAATCGGCGGCACGCAGGAAAACTACTACATGCTGCGCGAGGGCCAGAAATACTGGTCGGACCCGTGGCATTGGGCACAGGCTGCCATCGTGGCCGCCTGCCGCACCCATGGGGTGCTGCCGGTCGACGGGCCGTTCGGCGACTTCTCGGACGACGAAGGCTATATCGCGCAGGCGCGCCGTTCGGCGACGCTGGGCATGGTCGGCAAATGGGCGATCCACCCCAAGCAGATCGCGCTGGCCAATCAGGTCTTCACCCCGTCGGACGAGGCGGTGGCCGAAGCGCGCGAGATCCTGGCCGCGATGGAGCAAGCCAAGGCCAATGGCGAGGGCGCCACGGTCTACAAGGGGCGGCTGGTGGACATCGCTTCGATCAAGCAGGCCGAGGTGATCGTGGCGCAGGCCGAGCTGATCGCTGCAAACGGCTGATGGGGGCTTCAAAAAAAGGCGCTCGTTTCGAGCGCCTTTTCCTGACTTCGGTTGGCCTCAGCGGCCGAACACGTTGTTTGGGGTCCAGGTAAATTTCTCACCCTGCTTGCCGGATTTCATCATCAGGCAGGACGTTCCCAGCTTCTGGAAATAGATGATCTTCAGAGGGTACCAGCCCGCCTTTGGAACTTCGACCTCGGTGCGCTGATTGGCTTCACACCCCTGGATCCCAGTGACCCGGCCAATCTGCTGGCCACCGACATAGGCCTCGATCCCGTCATTGGACCATGTTTCAAGCTCGTAAATGCCAGGAGAGTCAAAGCGCATGTACCCGGTGATTTCAGCGGCAACGTTGTATGGGTCCGTGAATGTCAGAACAGGCTCGCCCTTGTTGGTGTCTGCATAGTCCAGCCCACGCAACGGCTTTCCGGGTTTGGCTTGGGGCAACAGACTTTTTGCCTGGCTCAGATCGCGAATCTTCCTTTGCGTGCCACGCCCAACATATTTCACATCCAATCCGGACTTCAGTCCCGAAGGTTGCGGATTGGCGGGCTGCAGCTTCAGCGGCGCGGCGTAGGACGCGCCTGCCACAAGTGCAACGACCGCGGCAGCCACCCCCTTGCAAAAAACGTTCATGGTCATCTCCCTGATCTGCGCCGCTTGAACCAGGCCCAGCTTGATTGCGGCGATCTGCCTTGCGCCCAGACTACGGCGGGCCGGACTTTGCTGCAAGGCGCTGCGCCCATCCACCTGGCGATGGTTGCGTGAATTTGCCGCCCGCGCGGGACAAGCCGAGTTGCATCCGGGGCGACCTCGGGTCATATAGCGTGGAACTTTCGCGTTGAGAGGCGTCATGACCCAGTATCTGGATTTCGAAAAACCGCTGGCCGAGATCGAAGGCAAGGCCGAAGAGCTGCGCGCCCTGGCCCGCGCCAACGAAGAGATGGACGTGACCGAGGAAGCCGCTGCGCTGGACGCCAAGGCGGCCAAGCTGCTGGACGAGCTGTACCGGGACCTGACCCCCTGGCGGAAATGCCAGGTGGCCCGTCACCCCGAACGCCCCCATTGCAAGGACTATGTCGAGGCCCTGTTCACCGAGTTCACGCCCTTGGCCGGCGACCGCAACTTTGCCGACGACCTGGCGGTGATCGGCGGGCTGGCGCGGTTCAACGACCGGCCGGTGATGGTGATCGGACACGAGAAGGGCTCGGACACCAAATCGCGGATCGAGCGCAATTTCGGCATGGCCCGCCCCGAAGGCTATCGCAAGGCGGTGCGCCTGATGGACCTGGCCAACCGGTTCGGCCTGCCGGTGATCACGCTGGTGGATACGGCCGGCGCCTATCCCGGCAAGGGCGCAGAAGAGCGCGGCCAGTCCGAGGCGATTGCCAGGTCAACCGAGATGTGCCTGAAGATCGGCGTACCGCTGGTGTCGGTGATCATCGGCGAAGGGGGCTCGGGCGGTGCGGTGGCCTTTGCCACGGCCAACCGAGTCGCGATGCTGGAACACTCGATCTATTCAGTGATCTCGCCCGAGGGCTGCGCGTCGATCCTGTGGAAAGACGCCGAGAAGATGCGTGAAGCCGCCGAGGCGCTGCGCCTGACCGCGCAGGACCTGCACAAGCTGGGCGTCTGCGACCGGATCATCCCCGAACCCAAGGGCGGCGCACATCGCGATCGTCCGGCCACGATCAAGGCGGTGGGCAAGGCAATTGCCGACATGCTGAAAGAGCTGGACGGCAAGGATGCCGCCGTGCTGATCAAGGACCGGCGTCAGAAATTCCTGGATCTGGGCTCCAAGGGGCTGGCAGCCTGAGCCGTCAGCCGCCCAAGGACTGCAACAGGCTGACCGAGGGTTCACCCGTCACCGGCAGGCCGCTGGCGCGCTGATAGGCGCTGATGGCGGCCTTGGTGTTGTTCCCGATCACCCCGTCCGCGCCCTGCGTATCATAGCCCGCGGCCGTCAAACGGCGCTGCAGCGTCTTGCGGTCCTCGAGCGTCAGACCATTTTCATCCGGCCCGAACGATGCCCGGAACGGCGGGCCGCCCGCGATCCGATCGGCCAGATGCCCCACCCCGATCGCATAGCTGTCGGAATTGTTGTAACGCTTGATCACCTGAAAATTGCGGAACACGGCGATGCGCGGCCCCGGTTTCTGCGGCTGCAGAATAGCGACAGGCGTACCAGAACTGGCGGCCGGTGATCCGACCTCGCCCCCCCAAGGCTGGCCTCGCACCCAGCCCGCGCGCGACAGGTAGGCCGCCGTCGAGGCCAGCGAATCCGTCGGGTCGTCGGACCAGATGTCTCGCCGCCCGTCACCTGTGAAATCGACCGCATAGGCCAGGTACGAGGTTGGGATGAACTGCGTATGCCCCATGGCGCCCGCCCAGCTGCCGGCCATCGTGTCGGGCGTCGTGTCACCGTTCTGCAGGATCTTCAGCGCCGCGATCAGCTGCTTTTCAAAGAACGCACCCCGCCGGCCGTCATAGGCCAGCGTCGACAGGGCCGAGACCACCGGCACGTCACCGCGCCGCTCGCCATACCGGCTTTCCAGCCCCCAGATGGCCACGACGATTTCCTTGTCCACGCCATAGCGCGATTCGATCTGGGTCAGCGTGCCATTGTGACGCTGCAGCATCTGGCGGCCCTTGCTGATTCGCTCGTCCGAAGCGGCGATGGCCAGATAGTCCTCGAGCGAGCGCTTGAACTCGACCTGATTGCGGTCGCGCTCGATCACGTCGGGCAGATACCCCGCGCCTCGGAATGCCCGGTCGATGGTCGCCTGCGAGATCCCCTGACCGGCCGCGCGGGCCTTGAAACCGGCAACCCAAGCGTCCCAGCCGGCATTTGGCACCGGCTGCATCCGCGTGACCGTGGCGTGGGTCTGCGTCGTCCCGCCCGCGCAGGCCGTCAGCAGGCCGAAGCCCAGCCCCAGTGCAAACATCCGTCGATCGATCATGGCTGGCATCTGCTCTTGTTCGTTGTTGCCGCCAGCCTAGCGCAACCGCCCTTCCGACGCCAGCTTGGCGCCGTGCGGCCAGCCAGATTTGCGCCTCTGCGCAGGTCTTTGCTCAGCTGACCAGCAGACGCAGACCCTGAGTGACGTCCGAGCGTACCGCCAGCCGCAGGCCAGGCTCGTCCCCGGCCTTGAGCGCGGCGATGATCAGCTTGTGATAATGCGGCGGTTCGGTTCGGCGCAAGCGGCCATAAAGCGCCCGCATGGTCGGCCCCAGCTGCAGCCAGACGGTTTCCGCCATGGCCAGCATCGCCGGCGCTTGTGCGCGCAAGTACAGCGTGCGGTGGAATTCGAGATTGGCGCGGATATAGCCCACCGCATCACGCTTGGTCACCATTTCTGCGACCGACATGTTGATGCTCTGCAGCCGGTCAATCAGGGCCATGTGGGCCCGCGGCAGGGCGCGGCTGGCCAGTTCGACCTCGAGCAGCGCCCGCAGGGCGGCCAGCTCCTCGATCCGGTCGTTGCTGAGCTCGGGCGTCGACACCCGCCCCGAACTGGACAGAAACAACGCTCCCTCGGCCACTAGCCGGCGCACCGCCTCGCGCGCGGGGGTCATAGAAACATCGAATTCCTTGCCGATGCCGCGCAGGGTCAGGGCCTGCCCCGGCGCGATTTCGCCGTGCATGATGCGCGACCGCAAGGCGCGATAGACCTGGTCATGGGTGGCGGATTGCGAGTCGGGGTTTCGGGCGGTCTGCATGGCTCCATGTGATCACAAATCCCGACGGGGTCAACCGGAGCCTGCCTCGAACCGGTACCGGTGCAGCTCGGCCCCATTGTCGCGCAGCCAGCGCCGCGGTGCTTGATATGGGCCGAACAGACGCTCGACCTGCGTCCAGAACGCCGGCGAATGGTTCATCTCGGCCAGATGGGCCACCTCGTGCGCGGCGACATAGTGCAGAACCTCGGGCGGGGCCAGAATCAGCCGCCAGGAAAACATCAAGCCACCCGCCGAACTGCACGACCCCCAACGCGAGCGCGTATCGCGCAGGGTGAGGCTGGAATAAGCCCGGCCCAGCATCGCGGCATAGTCATCGCAGGCCCCGGTCAGGCGATCCCGCGCCAGCTCTTTCAGGAACCGGGCCAGCCGCCGGGCCTCGGCCCCCTCGGGCACGGCAATCCGGTCCGCCTTCAGGACGACGCGCCGCCTCTCCGCAGGCACGATTCGCCGGGGCACCCCCTCGACCGGCAGTGTCTGGCCGAATTGAATGACCGCCGGCTCGGGACGGGAGCGAAGATGCTGGCGGATCCAGTCTTCTTTCGTGCGAGCAAAGCCGATCGCCTCGGATTCGGGAACGCTCTGCGGGTAGGTCAGCGTAACCCGACCGTCCAATTGCGAGATTCGCAGGCTGATGCGGCGCGCGCGCGCCGATTTCCGAAGCGTCAGGGCGACAGGCGGGTGGCCGGGCAGTGAATGTCGCCCCATGGTGCATTCTCCTTGGCGCAAAGGCTTTGACAGTGCCCGCCGCATGTGGCAGGTGACCTGAATCGTTGATACGACTCACCTGATATCAAGGGGAATTGACATGCCCAAGGAAGAATGGGGCGTAAAGCGCGTTTGCCCGACCACCGGAAAGCGGTTTTACGACCTGAACAAGGACCCGATCATCAGCCCCTACACCGGCGAGATCGTTGAATTGGAAACCGGCAAGAGCCGGATGATCGCGGCGGATGCCGAAGATGCCGCATCCGTCAAGGCCCGCGAGGCCGCGTCGGATGACGACCTGGTACTGGACGATGACGACGCCGTCGATGTCGATCTGGACGACGACATCCTGGAAGACGATGACGATGACAACGTCTCGTTGGACGACATCACCGACGTCGCGTCGGAAGATGAAGATTCCTGAATTGGCGTGGGCGGCACCCGGTGCCGCCCCGCCCGGATCGGCGCATCGGATCGAACATCGACTTTTTTGACAGATTTTCGATTTTTGCTCTTGCACTCACCGACGCCGTTTCATAAACGTCCGTCCACCGCCACGGCGGTACCGGAATGGGGCCTTAGCTCAGTTGGGAGAGCGCTTGCATGGCATGCAAGAGGTCAGGGGTTCGACTCCCCTAGGCTCCACCAAATTTTTCCGCAAAACCCGCTATCCGACCGTCGCTGGCCCCTTTTGGGCTTTTGGACGCGGTTACCGAGATCGACGCCCGTTCTGACGTGACCGGCGCGTTCGGAACCGGTGTGGTGTGGCCTACTCCAAGCGGCCTGAGAACGTGACCGACGGCGACTTGCCAGCCGCCGCCCGTCAGCCAGGCACGTACCCTTGTGCCCTAGAACAGCTGAAGATCCTTTGCTCCGCTGCGGATCTCGGCGAGGTTCGGCATGTTCTGAACGACGACCGGCGCCGGAACTGTCCCAGGCATTGCCACGGTCGGTTTCGCCGCGACTGCCTTGCCGAAGGCCGGGCGATCCAGCTCTCCGCGTATATCCAGCAGCAAGGTCTTGTGGTCGGGCATCGTCTTGAGGATCTTTGCAAGATCCATCTTGGCCCCTTTCCACCATTGGAACCAGATCGGCTTTTTCAGCGGCCGCAGACGTTCGCGAATGCCGGGGCCGTATCCGGTGTCATAGACCCGCTTGCCCAGCAGAACCGTTTGATAGACACGATAGTCAAACAGGGTGGCGAATTCGATGTCGCGCTCCAGGGGCAGACGATTCTGCCACAGGTCGAGATTTTCGGCCAACCGATCCGGCACTTTCAACTGAGTGCGCGCGTCGATCCAGTACTGGTCATCCGTGCGATTGCCCAGACGATAATGCAGGCAGATGAACTCCAGAACCTCGTCATAGAGCTTGTTCATCTGCCGGTTGTACCGTGTCCTCAAAGAGGGCTCGATGGCCTTGGTCGGCAGATGTTCGGCAAACCAGCGCACCGCGTGATCGATCATGTGGATCGCGGTGCTCTCGAGCGGTTCGATGAACCCGCCCGCCAGACCGATCGCCACGCAGTTCTTGACCCAGGCGTTGCGCACGCGTCCGATCCGCATCGGGATCACGCGCGGAGTCGCGCCTTTGCCGCTGTCCCCCAACCATTCCAGGTACTCATCCGCCGCCTGATCGTCGGTCCGATGCGCCGAGGAAAACACATAGCCGGTGCCCACGCGGTTGAACAGCGGCACCCGCCATGTCCACCCGGCACCAAGGGCAGTGGCGCGCGTCAGGCTTTCGATCTTGTCCGGGTCGGGGTGTTCGATCTGCAACGCCATCGCGCGGTCGTTGGGCAGGTAATCCGAATAGTCCATGAAAGGTTCGCCAAGCGCCTGGTTGATGATCAGGCCGCGGAACCCGGTACAGTCGATGACCATTTCGATGTCATGACGGCCCTTGCGTTCGAGCATCAGGTGGCTGACATTTCCCTGCTCGTCCAGTTCGACCGACTGCACCTCGTCCTGGATGTGCTCGACGCCGCGCTTGGTGCAGACCTTGGTCAGCATCCCGGCAAATTTGACGGCATCCAGGTGATAGGCATACCCGAACCGCTGCTCGAACTCCGGCTGCCCCAGCGGCCGCGCGCCCTTGCACAGGCGACCCAGATCATCATGCGGTGCGATCGACTGGGTAAAATCCCGATCACCATTCCCGAAACGCAGGAAATATTCGGCGGCGTCCAGCCCCTCGATCATCTGGCCGTGGGCAAAGGGGTTCACATAGTCGATGCGATTGCCCTTGGCATCCTTGTTCCAGTTGCAGAACTTGACGCCCAGCTTGAAGGACGCATTGGTCTCGCGGAAGAAATCCCGCTCGGAAATGCCGGCCTGACGCAGCGTGACCGGCATCCGCGGCACAGTAGCCTCGCCAACGCCTACGGTTGCGATATTGGGGCTTTCGATCAAGCAGATACGCGGCCGGTCCTTTGGCGCCGATGTGCGTGAGAACACCATCTCAAGGATAAGCGCGGTCATCCAGCCTGCCGTGCCGCCACCAACGATGGTGATTTTGCTCAAACGGTTGTTCATGTGGTTCTGTCCCTGTTGGTTTTATTTTTGGGCGTTATAGCAGCATATCCCGCTTCCACGAAGCATCAAGGTTGGCCGCGAGCCGATGGGCGGGCCCTTGAGCAAAACGGTTCGTCTGAACAGGAAAGCCAAGTGCCTGAAGCGACGTGCCGGTCAATGACAGGGGCACCCCGAAGGATATTCAAAGGGCGCGGAATCTTTCGCCGACGAAAATCTTGGCCCGCCGGAGTTTGGGCTGTTTCCAGCTCCAGCACTCTGCAAAACCGGTCTTCACACGGACCGCGCATCTCAATGGGTGTGCTTCATCCAGCAGGATATGACAGCGAAGTGGAGCATGCCCGCTTTTGTCGACGGACCGAGGCGCGGTCGATTACCACACGCTCCACTTGCATAATTTTTGTTTCTCACTGCAGATGCGTTGACCAATCTTGGTGATGATGTACGCGCGCAGGTGTGCCTGTCTTTCGAAATCTACGCTACTCCGAACTCTGACAGTCGGCATTTTTTGCTGGAAATGCGTCGCTGAAAGCAAGGCGCTTACACCTAATGCGGGATGGTCCGCTGCGCTTACGGGGTCCGGCTCATTCTTCCTGCGATTGCCCCTTGAAACCTGGCCCTGAAAGACTCACCGGCTCCTTAGCTCAACTGGATAGAGCTACAATAGCGCCCAATTCACGTACCTGATTGATATTAAATGGCTAAAAACTGGTAATATCACCAGAAAATTACCAAGTTGACTTGTCTACTGACATTGTCAATAAAAGCTCACCTGCGCCCACGTAATTCAACTGGATAGAATATCCGACTTCTAATCGGGCTGTTGGGGGTTCGAGTCCTCCCGTGGGCGCCACTCAACTAATTCTCCTGACGTTCGACATCCAAAGTCCGTTTTTCCGACAAAAAACGGGTTTTCTGGCGTGCCCACTTCGTGGTGGTCTGGTTTGATTGTTAGTTCGTCGTGGGCCTCAACGACACCTTGGAAGCGGTTCTCAGCCAGCAGAGAGGCCAGAACATGTAAGTCTTTTGCCGCCGCGCAAGCCGGCCAAATCGGCAGCACAGCCAGCAACACGAAGACCCAAATACGAACGATAGGACCTTTCTTCATGTTCGCGTTCTCACCAAAATCACCGGGTTCAAGGCTCTGCGCAGGTAAAGCTTGCCGGATCGCGAGGATCGCCCGCACCGTCATACTGCGCCACTTTTGGATAGGCACATACGGGACGCGCGCCGGTACCGTGACCCAATGTCTCGCGCCAGACCGCCAACACGCTGTTGGGCGCAACTCCGGTTTCCACCCACTCATCGATCACGTCGAGATAATCGACCCAATCCGGGCCTATACCGCCGGAACAGTGATCCACACCCGGCATGATGAACAACCGCACGTCATCCAAGGCACTGGGGTCATTTGCCAATACTTCTTCATAATACTGGATCGTGCCATAGGCAGTTGCTGCCATGTCGTTCCACGAGTTGAAAAGCAACAACTTGCCGCCTTGGTCTCGAAATGCCGCAAGGTCGGGGTCAGTTGCATTCAACGTCTGCGCGGCCGTCTTCACATCCTCGCGGAAAGTATCCCAGTCCTGTTCGGCATAACTCCAGTCAGGGTCGTGATAGACAAGGTATTGCAAAACCCCATTGCCGAACCCGAACAAAGCGTTTGGCATTGGCGGCAATTCAAATCCGCCCGCCGTTTCTACGCCCTCCTGGAAATGGCTCAGGTCCATGCCCACGTCCAGACCGCCAGTCATCCAGTTCCCCCAGCCTGACGGGCTAAGCTCACCGCCCACAGGGAACCCCGGAAAGAGCTGACCTTGCGGGTCTTTCGGACCATCGTAAATGGCATTGGCAGCGGCGATCTGCTCTTCAGACAGACAACCGCTGTTCTGACCCTCGGCACAAGCCAATGTGGATGCATCGAAGTCGCATTGGCGCGGGTCCATGAGGATGCCATCCTCAATGCCATCCAACGCATCGCATTGGGTCAGAACGGCCTCCCCAATCAGTTGCTGATCCTCAGGCCCAATCACGGCGCGCCCGAGATCGTTGGGGTCAGGAAACATGGCTTGGCTGATCTGCACCGCACCGGCACCCAGCGCGTGGGTCCAGTTATAGGCCGGCGCGCCTGCAACGATACCGTCGAAATCGTCCGGATAGCGCTGTGACTCCATCATTCCCTGCCCGCCGCCGCGCGAACATCCAATGAAAAGGTCGCGGGCACTGGGCTTACCGTAATATTCCGCTGTCAGCGCCTTGGCCGTGACTGCCGTTCGATGCACGGCTTGGTGGCCAAAGCTTACGACTCGCTCAAGGTTGTTCAGGGCCCAGCTTGCGTCGATTGGGTGACCTTGATGGCCAGTGTCGGTACCCACCGTGGCATAACCTTTCTGCAACGCACCATAGGCCAAAGCCACGTTGACGACCGAACCGACGAAACCACCACCACCACCCATGACAAATTTTCCATTCCACATGTCCGGCAACAAAAGCTCGAAATTGGTCTCGGTCCCGATCACCCCTGCAACCTTGCAATGAGCAACCGGTTCCGGCAGTTGCTGCACCGTTAGATATTTCACATCGGGAAGTGGTGGCAGCGTATCCACGCTACACTCGGATTGAGCCCATGCTGTTTGCGATATCGGAACAGCCAAACTTGCCAAAACCATTTTTCTAAAAAAATTCACTAATCTTCCCCCGTTTTGCGCAAACGCAAAGAATTCTGCACGTTGGCAGAAATATCAAAATGATATATGTCAAAGAATTTTCCGAATCAAAGCGTGGCAGTCCATGTCCACGTAAGGCTCTTGCCAACGACTTGACCTGATCAACGAAAACTATTCGGCGCTTTTCTTGCTGAAACCACGTTTTGTTCAGGAGAGCCCCAAGAAAGTCCCTACGGGCTCCATGTCACAGAATTGCCACACACCCATTTACCGCTCCTGCTGCTTCCACAGTGCTTCCACGGGAGTTTGCGGAACGCCGAAAGCCCTGCGTGATGCGGGGTTAAGCGTTTGTTTTGCGAGGATATATTGGTTGCGGGGAGAGGATTTGAACCTCTGACCTTCAGGTTATGAGCCTGACGAGCTACCTGGCTGCTCCACCCCGCGCCATTTTTTTGGCGTTTGGCCTTCAGAGATTTT
>NZ_JBXWRV010000010.1:0-120713 GCF_059613065.1 Ruegeria sp. BHSC026
CGAACTGATCGCTCCGATCGCGATGGAAGACGGCCTGCGTTTCGCCATCCGCGAAGGCGGCCGCACCGTCGGCGCCGGCGTCGTCTCGAAAATCATCGAGTAATTCGCACAAGCGAATGATCAAACGGAAAGGGCGTCCCTCGGGGCGCCCTTTTTGTTTGGATTCAATAATCACGAGACGCGCACAAAAAGTGTGTCGAAAATCATCGCGCAAGGCGCGCTTGCCGCGCCTGGTTGCGGCAGGCGATTTTCCAAAGGAAAATCTGCCGAAAGCAACACGGTGAGGAAATCAGAGAAGGCCGCTCCCAATGGGGCGGCCTTTTTTGCGTCTGGGGCTCGGAAAACGACCGCTTCGACCCGGGAACCAGAGAGAATTGGTGGTTATGCAGGACACACTCGCCCGTGCATTGCATGACATGTCTTGCCAATGGGGTAGAAGGTTCAGAAATTAACCAATATCGAAGTCGACCAGCGGCGACTCCATGTAAATTCGACAGCCCGGATACAGTACAGAGCCCGGTTTTTTGCACGTTTTCACGTTGGTGATTGGACCGCTGGAATTGCGGTAAATATTCAGCTCTGTATCGCCGTAGGCGCTGGTTTTTTGGATCTCGGAAAGGCGGCGCACCAGACACTAACGTTTTCAGCCCAAGTGATAGACTCGACCGCATAAAACGCTGGTACATCAGTGGCTGTATACCCGCGAACGGGGGTGACATGATATGCAGTGAGGTCATCCATCGGGACTTAGTCGGTCGACAACGTTTCGACATAGGGCCCCTCCAGGTTTTTGGGCAAAAGCTCAGGTTGCCAGGGGGTGAAAGCTTCACCTTGAATCAGTAAAACTTGGTCTTGCCGCGTCGCGTTGTTTCGAAATTTAAGTCGTGGATCGAAATAACCGCGCGGGGTGCTTAAGCAAACCTTTTCGATGTACGGCTGAAATTCCAGGAAAACGGTTATATTGTCAGACTGAACGGTCGGGTAAATGAAATCAGATGGCTCGAATGTGGATGCGTCGTAGGGGTCTGCCTTGCCCTTCACCATGCGCTCAATCTGAGCCGCCTGTGCTTTCTGTTTCTGGCTTGGGAGAAATGGACCAACAAAAAGTGCGGCGCAAATTGCCCCCCCAGCGCAACAACAAAAAGCTTTGTAGAAATTATTGCATTCTGCTTAAGGTAGATATGAGTGTGTCAAGGGCGCTGGTATTGATCAAGACAGCTCATAGTGCCGTCGAGACCCGTCGGCTTTCTCAGCAGACCGCCTTGCGATCAGTTGCATATTGATGAGCGACGGTTGACGAACGCGACAAATTCCTCCCAGCCTCTGGTGCGCGTTCTCATGCAGAACGTAAAGGCGGCGGCATGCGCAGCGTTTGGGTTCCATGGGGCTTGGAGCAGCATGACCGATATCAGGTCGACGGCCGTGGTCGCGGAGGAAACGCTGCCCAGGGCAAACCGGACGGCCCTATTCCGGCGCCCAGGGTTCTCGACCGACGATCCGGTCTGCTTCGGCGGTGATGTCGTTCATGTGCTGTTCCAGACTGAGACGAAGCGATTCGATCTCTTGTTCCGTCGCCTTGCGCGGGACGGTTTCGGTCCATTCGCGGCACAGGAACACCCCTTCGTTTCGCCAGGGGCGAGGCAGCAGGAGACGATCCCAAGTGCCGGCCTCACGGCCATGGCGCACGGAATATGTGATCCCGAACACTCGTTTGCCCGAACTGCGTGCCCATACCAGCGGAACAGTTGAACAAATCCGCTCGGGTCCTCGTGGGCCGTCTGCGGCTATGCCGATTGAGATGCCCTGCTTCATCTTGCCCAACACTTCGCGCGAGAGCGCCACATGACGTTTGTGGCTGGACATGGCGATGGTGTCCATTCCGAACAGTTTCTGCACCCGCCCCACCATGCTGCCGGCGCGCGCGGCCGAGGTGATGGAACAGATGCGCCCCTTGTCCAGCGGGAAGAAATAGGGGGACTGCGCCAGACGCTGATGCCACAACACCACGATGACCGGCTCGCCCTGTTCGGCCAGCTTGTCCAGCTCTTCATAGCCGATCCGTTGCCATCGCGTGTTGCGATGGACCAGTCGAATATATCCGGCGATGCGCCGAGCCAACCAGTTCAGAACGGCTTCGCTGTCTGCAATCTTCTTGCGCAGGCTCACGGCGGGTATCCTCTTTCTGGCCGAGCCCTGTCTTAGCGAACTGCACGGCCTGCGCAACTTGTTTGTCGAAACCGGAAGGCGCGGGAAACTGCAAAAAGCCTCTTGAGTCCGCCGCGTGGCTGGCATATCTGAGGCGCAGTACAGGGGTATAGCTCAGTTGGTAGAGCGACGGTCTCCAAAACCGTAGGTCGCGGGTTCGAACCCTGCTGCCCCTGCCATTTACCGCACATCGATCGTTGCTTTGCCGCCGAACCCACGCGCGCAACGAACGTGCAATCATGGTTTCTTCCGCCTAGCAAATGGCCTATTGTCCGCGTGATCGCAGGAACAGCTGAACGAGGTCACATGTCGCGCTTTGACGGATATTTCCTGCGGCAATTGCTGGTGCTTTTCGGCTTTTTCACCTTGGTGCTGGTGGGGGTCTTCTGGATCACCCGCTCGGTCAGCCTGTTCGAGCGGGTCATCAGCGGCGGTCAGTCGGCTATGGTGTTCCTCGAGTTCACTGCGCTGACTTTGCCGACGCTGATCCGCACGGTAATGCCGATGGCCGTGTTCGCGGCGGCCGTATATGTCACCAACCGCCTGACCCGCGAAAGCGAGCTGACGGTGATGCTGGCCACGGGCTCAAGCCCATGGCGGTTGGGGCGCGCGGTTTTCCTGTTCGGGGTGGTCACAGGGGTGATGATGGCGATCATCAGCGTGTTCCTGCGCCCCGCTTCGGTCGATCAGCTCGAACGGCGCGAATCCGAAGTGGCCGCCGATGTCACTGCGCAGTTGCTGAACGAAGGCGAATTCATGCATCCGGTGCCGGGCGTCACGGTCTATATTGGCCGAATCGATCTGGACGGCACGTTGCACGAAGTCTTCGTGTCGGACCGGCGTGACAGGGCCAATCCGGCTACCTATTCCAGCACCTCGGCCTATCTGGTGAACAATGGGTCGGGCGTGCATCTGGTCATGGTTGACGGGCTGGCACTAAGGCTGAACCGGGCCGGCCGAACGCTTGCATCGACGCGGTTCGAGGATGCCGCCTATGACATCTCGGAGCTGACGCGAAAATCGGACTTGGGACAGCGCAGCATCGAAGCCATCTCGACGGCCGAACTTCTGGGCGACCTGGATACCTTGGCCGCGCAAGAGGGCCATTCCATCGGGCAGTTGGTGGATGAGCTGCATCAGCGGTTCTCGTGGGTTGCGATCTGCGTGGCCGTTGCCATGGTAGGATATGCAACGCTGATGCTGGGCAGTTTTTCGCGTTTCGGTCTCTGGCCGCAGATATTCGGGGCCTTCACGATCCTTGTTCTGCTTGAAGGCGTGCGTGGGTTCGTTTCGCCGATCGTCATCGGCGACCCGCAGTTGTGGCCGCTTCTCTATGCGCCAGCGGCGCTTGGCGTGATTGTGTCGGGAGTGTTTCTGGCCCTGGCTGGCCGGCCGTTGACCCGTAGACGCGGCCGGTCCGATGCGGCTTGTCAGGCGGCGGCCTGACGGATACTGCGCGGGTCATTTCGCTTTGAGGATGCAATCCGCCGCGCTACTCTCGGGGCAATATCCAACCGAGGGGCGCGCCATGCCAGACAATCGCCACACACCCAACTGGACCAGTTTCGAAGAGGCAACGAAGGCCGATTGGGATGCGGTCATGGCCTACGAGGACGCCTACAACGCTGCCCTGCCGGACCGCATCCTCGACGCCATCCGGTCACTGGACGAGGACTGGACGCCCTATCCGATCAACCGCTACCAGCATTGCCTGCAGGCCGCGACGCGCGCCTACGAGGATGGCGCGGACGAGGAAATCGTGATTGCGGCACTGGTGCATGACGTGGGCGACATCCTGTCGCCCTACAACCACGGCGAGCTGTCAGCGGCGATGATGAAGCCCTACGTGAGCGAAAAGGCTTATTGGATTTTGAAACATCACTGCGTGTTTCAGGGTTATTACTATAACCACCATCTGGGCGGAGACCGCAATGCGCGCGACAAGTATCGCGACAGCCCCTATTGGGAGGACTGCCGCCATTTTTGCCATGAATACGATCAGAAGGCGTTTGACCCGGACTATCCGACCAGGCCCCTGGAGTTTTTCGAGCCTATGTTGCGCCGCATCCTGAACAGGGGCGAGGGGCACATGGAGCTCAACGAGACCGCCGAGGACTAGCAGGAGGCCATCAGGCGATAGACGATCTGCGCGGCGGTGAAATCCCACGCCGCGTTGCCGTCCGGGGCCAGTTCCACCACGTCCAAGCCGACGCAGCGGCGGCCCTTCAGGGCGTGCTCGACGAGGTGCAGCGCCTGATAGTATCCCAGCCCGCCCGGAACCGGCGTGCCGGTTGCGGGCATCAGCGACGGGTCCAGCCCGTCGACGTCAAAGCTGACATAGACCAGTTCGGGGAAATCCTCGGGCAGATCGACGGCATGGATGTTGCCGGTCACCAGTTCCTCGGCATCAACGTGAAAGACGTGGTGGCGCAAACGGCTCTGGGCCTCTTCCTCGCAGAAGGCGCGGACGCCGAACTGGGCCAGGCGGATACCTTCTTCGGCCAGCAGGTGCATGACCGAGGCGTGGCTGTGCTTTTCGCCCTGGTAGGCATTGCGCAGGTCGGCATGGGCGTCGATCTGCACGATGCCGAGAGGCTGACCCAAGGCGCGGGCTACACCCATGACCGCGCCGTAGCTGAGCGAGTGTTCGCCGCCCAGCGTGACTGGCACCTTGCCGGCGCGGACGGCCACCTCGGTGCGCTGGGCCAGACGCTCCATGACGTCCGGCAGCGGGCCTTCGCAGTCCAGCGGGGGCTCGGTGAAGATGCCTTCGACACAGGGTTCGGCATGCCCGGTGATGCGTTCGAGCTCATTGCTGGCCTCGATTATCGCGGCGGGTCCGCCTGCCGTGCCCGAGCCGTAGGAGACCGTGCGCTCCAGAGGCACCGGGATCACGCGGAACCGGGCGTCTTCGCTGCGTTCGGCCTCGGTCAGTTCGCTGTCGAGGAAAATGCTCATGAAAGCCTCTCTTTGAAGTCGTCGTAGCCGAATTGCCTGATGATCTTCAGCTCATCGGTTTCGCTGTTCCACAGGGCGATCGTGGGCAGGGGCACACCGTTGAACGTGTTGGTCTTGACCATCGAGTAATGCGCCTGATCGAGGAAGGCAAAGCGCTGCCCGATCCGCAGCGGCTCGGCCCAGGTGTAATCGCCGATCACGTCGCCCGCCAGGCACGAGGGGCCGCCCAGACGATAGGTGTGGCCGGTTTCGGCCTCGTCCATCAGGGCGGGGCGATAGGGGGCTTCGATCACGTCGGGCATGTGGCAGGTGGCCGAGATGTCGGTGATCGCCAGATCCATGCCGTTGTGTGGCAGGTCCAGGATTTCGCCCACCAGGATGCCCGCATCCAGCGCCACCGCCTCGCCGGGTTCCAGATAGACCTCGACGCCGTATTCTGTGTGGATGTGTTTGATGAAATCCACCAGCCCGTCGCGGTCATAGTCGCTGCGGGTGATGTGGTGGCCGCCGCCGAAATTCAGCCATTTCAGGCCGTTCAGGAAAGGCGCCAGTTTCGGTTCGACCGCGGCCCAGGTGCGCGCCAGCGGTTCGAACCCCTGTTCGCAGAGCGTGTGCATGTGCAGGCCATCCACGCCTTCCAGCGCCTTGGCGTCCAACTGGCTGACCGGGGTGCCGAGGCGCGAGCACGGAGCGCAGGGGTCGTATTTCGCAACCTCGCCTTCGGAGTGTTCGGGGTTGATGCGCAGCCCGACCTGCCGCCCGGCGGCCTGAGCCTTGGCCAGAAAGCGGTCTTTCTGGGCCGGGCTGTTGAAGATGATGTGATCCGACAGGGCGAGGATTTCGTCGATGTCGGAATCCTTGTAACCCGCGCAGAAGGTCGCGACCTCGCCGCCATATTCCTCGCGGCCCAGCCGGGCCTCGTAGATGCCGCTGGCGCAGGTCCCGCCGAGATACCGGCGCACCAGTGGCGCCAGCGCGAACATCGAAAAAGCCTTGAGCGCGGACAGGATATGCGCGCCGGAACGCTCGCCGATATCGGCCAGAACCGCCAGGTTTCGCTCCACCGCTTTTTCGTCGACGACGAAGCAGGGGGAAGGGACGCGGTTCAGGTCGAAGTGGCGGAAGGCGCCGGCATCTCCGGCCTGTGTCTGCATCAATTGGGTCATGTCCGGCATCTCCTGAAAGTGGAGAGGCCGGGGGCGCTGCCCCCGGACCCCCGGGATATTTTGGGCCAGATGAAGCAGGACGGTCGCGCGGACCGCCCCGAGGGATCAGAAATCGACGGGGCCGTCGAGTTCGTGGACTTGCCAGGGCAGGCCGTGCTTGTTCAGCATGTCCATGAAATCATCCGGGTCGAGCTGTTCCATGTTCCACACGCCCGGCTCGCGCCAGTTGCCCTTCAGCACCTGTGCCGCGCCGATCATGGCCGGGACGCCGGTGGTGTAGCTGACGGCTTGGCTGCCGACCTCGCGGTAGCATTCCTCGTGGTCGCAGATGTTGTAGATGTAGTAGGTCTTTTCGCCCGAGCCGTCCTTGGCCTGGCCGGTGGCGATGTCACCGATGCAGGCCTTGCCCTTGGTTTCGGCGCCCAGATCGCCGGGGTCGGGCAGCAGCGTCTTCAGGAACTGGATCGGGATGATCTCGACCCCGTTATGCACCACCGGGTCGATCCGGGTCATACCGACATTCTGCAGCACCTTGGCATGAGTGATGTAGGCATCGCCGAAGGTCATCCAGAAACGGGCACGCTCGATCTCGGGGAAGTGGGTCGAGAGCGATTCGAGTTCCTCGTGATACATCAGGTACATGTTCTTCGGCCCAATGCCGGGGAAGTCGAACTCGACCTTGTGGGTCATGGCCGGCGTCACTTTCCATTCGCCGCCTTCCCAGTGGCGGGCGTCGGCCAGCACTTCGCGCAGGTTGATCTCGGGGTTGAAGTTGGTGGCGAATTCCTGATCGTTCTGGCCGCCATTGGCGTCCAGCACGTCGATCTGGCGGATCGTGTCCAGCTTGTGCTTCTTGAGCCACTTGGCAAAGACGGATGTAACGCCCGGGTCAAACCCCGACCCCAGAATGGCGGTCAGGCCGGCCTGTTTGAACTTGTCCTGATAGGCCCATTGCCAGTGGTATTCGAACTTGGCCTCGTCCTCGGGCTCGTAATTGGCTGTGTCCAGGTAGTGGCACCCGGCCTCGAGGCAGGCATCCATCAGCACCAGGTCCTGATAGGGCAGGGCAAGGTTCACCAGGATCTCGGCACCGGTTTCCTTGATCAGCTTGACGGTGTCGGCGATCTTGTAGGCGTCAAGCTCGGCCGTCTTGATGTCGACGCCGGTGCGTTCCTTGACCGACTTGGCGATGGCGTCGCATTTCGCCTTGGTGCGGCTGGCCAGCGTGATCTCGGTGAAGATGTCGGAATTCATCGCCATCTTGTGCACGGCGGCGTGGCTGACGCCACCCGCGCCAACAACCAGTGTCTTGCCCATGGGAAAATCTCCTTTCGCCGGGGTTATTCGTAATAGGTATAGCCGTTGATGCTGTCGCGGTAAGCGCTCATCAGGGTTTTGCGGTCCTTGGCCTTGAGCGTGCCGGTCGAAATCGCCTCGTCCACCATCTTGCGGAAGGCGGCAATGCAATCGCTCGGGTCGAACTCGACATAGGACAGGACTTCGCTGATGGTGTCGCCCTCTTGCTCGTGCAGCAGGTCGAACCCGCCATCGGCGCGCAGGTCGATGGTGACGACATTGGTGTCGCCGAACAGGTTGTGCAGGTCGCCAAGGGTTTCCTGATAGGCGCCGACGAAGAACACGCCCATGTAATAGTCGCGATCTTCGGGCAGGGAATGCACGGGCAGGCTGGGCGAGACGCCGTCAGCCAAGATGAACCGGTCGATCTTGCCGTCGCTATCACAGGTGATGTCGGACAGCACCGCGCGGCGGTCGGGGGCTTGATCCAGCATCTGCAGCGGCACGATCGGGTGCAGCTGGTCGATTGCCCAGACGTCGGGCAGCGACTGGAATAGCGAGAAGTTGCAGTGATAGATATCGGCCAGCTTCTCCAACTGGTCATCCACATCAGTATCGACCTCGTCCGAGGCCGCCAGCGCCTTGATCCGTGCCATCAGCGACAGGTAGATGCGCTCGGCCCGGGCCATCTGACGCAGGTCCACGTAACCGCGGCGGAACAGGGCCCGCAACTCGTTGCGGTAGAAGGTAGCGTCGTTCCAGCATTCCTGCAGGCGGTCGTGGCTGAGATAACCGTTCACCGCCGCCAGATCTGACACAAGGTGGTGGTCGTCGGGTTCCACCTCGGGGCCGTTGGGTGCGTCATAGAGCGTGCTTTCCAGCACGTTGAACACCAGCATCGACGAAGTCGCCACCACCGCGCGGCCGCTCTCGGTCACCAGCGTGGGATGGTCCACTTCGGCTTCGTCCATGGCATAGGCCACGGTTTCCACCACATTGGCGCAGTATTCCTCGACCGTGTAGTTGATCGAGTTCTCGGTCGCCTTCTTCTCGCCCGTGTAATCGACGCCCATGCCGCCGCCCAGATCCAGGTGCGTCAGCGGCACGCCCTCGCGGGTCAGTTCGGTGTAATAACGGCAGGCCTCGCCCACGGCGCGGCGCACGTCGTTCACGTCGGGCACCTGGCTGCCCAGATGCGAATGCTGCAGCTTCAGGCAATGCAGCAGGCCCGCATCGCGCAGCTTGTCGACGACCGCGACCAGCTGATCGGTGTTCATGCCAAAGGTCGACCGATCCCCCGAGCTTTCCTGCCATTTGCCGCTGATCTGGTTGGTCAGTTTCACTCGCACGCCAAGCAGCGGCTCGATGCCCAGCTCGTTGTAAACCTCGATGACCGTGTCGGCCTCTTTCGGGCTTTCCAGAACGATGACCGTGTTGAACCCGATCTTGCGGCTGAGAATGGCCAACTCGATGAACTCTGCGTCCTTGACCCCGTTACATACGATCAGCGCCTCGGGGGCCAGACGGTGCGCCAGGGCGATCACCAGTTCGGGCTTCGAACCGGCTTCGAGCCCATAATTGTATTGCTTGCCGAACTCGACGATCCGGTCGACGACCTGCGCCTGCTGGTTCACCTTGATCGGGAACACGCCGCGATAGGACCCCTTGTAGCCGGTACGCGCGATCGCATCGCGGAAGCTTTCGTTGATGTGCGCGATCTCGCGTTCCAGATACGAGCTGATGCGCAGGATCATCGGCGCTTTGATCCCGCGCTGATCAAGGTCGTGCAGAATGCCGGGCAGGCTGATTGCCGCCGCATCGGGTGCCATGGGATTGCGCAGACCGATCTCGCCGTCCTCCGTCACCTCGATGAGACCCTTGCCCCATTTTTCAACTCCGTAGATGGAATGCGGTGCGACGGGCGTCTGTTTCAATCCAGTCAGTCCTTGCGTTGCAGGCGTGAAAATTTCGCCCGCCAATACGGCAGCTGTTCGATTCTTCCAAGTGTAATCTGTTTCGGAGGTTAGCCCAATTCAGATCACGGGTCGAATGGGAACCAGATGGTTGTCCCAGTGGACCCGAGGATGGGGCGATACCGCCGGGGTTGGCCCAGCCAAATGCCCCACATCGCCGTGCCCGGTGGTAAAGACAAAGCCGGATGGCCCAGGGCCCAACCCGCACACGTCGCTGAACGAATGGGCGCGGTCAAAACGGACCGCCTCGGCATCAAAGACGAGCAGCGCGTTGCCGCGCGGGCAGGTGATGGCGACCTGTCGTCCCTCGGCGGAAAAGGCGACACTGCCCGCATAGCCGGCTAGCGTCGCCTGTATGTCTTCCGGCACAGACAGCAGGTGGTAACGGCCACCCCGCCGATGCAGCCCCAGCAGGGCCGGCTTGTGGGAGAAGTCGCCCTGCCACTGCATTGCAAAGGCCAGCAGGCCATCCGCGCGAACGGCCAGATGTCGGATCGAATTCTTGTGTAGCGCCGCGGGGAGTTCGACCTGCTCCAGAACCGATCCGTCGAGGCTGACATAGGTCAGGTTCGAGCGCATGGTCGGCAGGTTCAGCTTGGTGCGCCCTGTGTCCGGATGGGTTTCGATGCCGCCGTTGGCGATGGCCAGAGACTTGCCGTCGGGCATCAATACCACGTCATGGGGGCCGACCCCAGACGAAGAAAACTCGCCCATCCGGGCATAGCCCTCGGCCGCGTCCCAGACGCCGATGACCCCGGTGCCTGCCTCGTAGTCGTTTTCGGTGGTGAACAAACGGCGGCCGTCGGGCGAAAACGCGCCGTGGCCATAGAAATGACGCCCGTCCGGCGCCTTGAGCCGGGCCAGTTGGTCCCCGGTCGCGCAATCGATCACCAGCGCAAACCGCCCCGGACGGCGCGCGAATGCAACGGCCCGCGCGAGATGCGGATGGGCGGCGGCGGCGTGCCCGCGGCCGGGCAGGGGGATCGAGAACCGAACCTCCCCTGAACTGGTCAACCCAACCAAGCGGTACAACCCATCTTTCAACAAGGCGGCTGACAGAAAGTCGGGCGAGCCGACCGACGCCCAGCCAGGCAGGGGGGCAAGAGCGGCGGCTGCCAGACCGGCCAGAAATCCTCGGCGGCTGGTCATGGGTCAGTCTCCGTCCAGCGAATTGAACCCGGCGCTGATACCCAGGGTCGGACCCAGCTGTGCGGCGGCAAGGCTGCGGATGTCGTTGATCGACTGCCGTAGCGCCTCGACCCGAAACCGCCCCTGTGGCTCGGCCACGCCGGCCAGCGCGGGATCATCCAGCGCCTGCGCCCGGGCGATGCTGCGGGCAAAGGCATCGTCCAGCGAGGCCGCAATCTGCGGGTGGTCGGCCGCCAGTCGCGCCGCCAGATCGCGCAGCGCCACCAGCGACAGTTCCACATGCCGCAGAGACCGCAGCGACCTGCGGGCCTCGGCCCGGTTGGGGCGGGGGCGGTCGAAACTGCCCATCGGGCGGCCCAGACGGGTATCGGCCGTGAATTCGAGCCCGATGACAAGGGCCTTGTAGAGCTCCTGCAGGGCTTCGTTGGACGACCGATAGGGGCTGTCCGGCCCGGGTTGGGTAATGATGCGGGCATAGCCGTGCCAGTCCCGGTCGATGGCCCGGGTGGTGCGATGGATGTCGGCGGCGATGGCGCGGATCAACCCGCAGCGATAGGCCGCATCGCCCTGATCGGCAAAGGCCGGGTCGTACAGCATCCTCTCGAGCGCGAGGAAACCGCGCCCGGCGATCGAGGTTTCGGCAAAGGCATCGGGGTCGGCAATGGCCGGGTCTTCGGCCGCGATCATCGTCGACAGCGCCTTGGGCGTGAACCCTTTGCTGTCGGGCCAGAAGGCCAGGGCAAAGGCACGGTTACCGACTTCGGTCGGGCCGAACCGCAGGTGGCTGGCGGATATCCAGGCGTCGAAGGCGGCGTGATAGGCCGCGCGCAGATCGGCGGACCCCGGCGCGCAGTCGGCGCGAGCAGTGGCATCCAGCGCAGCCGTCGCTTCGACAAGGCGGTCGAAACGCGGCAGGATATGGGCCTTGGTTACGTCGACCAGGACCGCATCGCGGTTCTGTGCCATCGCGTACAGCGGGATCAAGGCGGAAAGGATCACGGCAATCAGGCGCATCGGTCACAGACTTTCGAGGAACCGGATCAACGCATCGCGGTCGGGCTTGGGCATGGAAACGACCGCATTGCGCGCGGCTTGGGCCTCGCCCCCGTGCCACAGGACCGCTTCGAGAAGCGAGCGCGCGCGGCCGTCATGCAGGAACTGAGTGTGCCCCGAGACCCGTTCGGTCAGGCCGATGCCCCATAGTGGCGCGGTGCGCCATTCGCGGCCCGTGGCGCGGGCCTCGGGGCGGTTGTCGGCCAGTCCCTCGCCCATGTCGTGCAGCAGCAGGTCCGTGTAGGGCCAGATCAGCTGGAAACTGTGCTCGGGCCAGTCGGGCAGGCGGTGGGTGACGAAAGCGGGCGTGTGACAGGACGCGCAGCCAATGGTGTGGAACACCTCTTTCCCGCGCAGAACCTGCGGGTCATCCACATCGCGCCGGGCGGGAACGCCCAAGTTGCGGCTGTAGAAGGCCACCAGATCCATGCCCTGCTGGTCGATCTCGAAGCCGCGTTCGTCGCCGTCACCATGCGGGGCGGCCTGGCAATCGGCCTGCGCCGGGGTGCAGTCGCCAAAGGGCGCGGGGTAGAGCGGGCTGGAAATGCCGATATCGCCGGCGAAGGCTGCGGCTGACTGCTCCATGATCGTCGGCATGCCCGCCTTAAGCCCGAACCGGCCCAGCATGGGTTCGCCGAATTCCCTCGACCACACGATGTTGGGCCGCCCCGAGATCCCGTCTCCATCGGTATCTTCCGGGTCGGCCTGGGCCAGGATGTCCTCGGCCGGGATCGCCTCGAGCAGGCCCAGACCGATCATTTGCGGCGCAACGCGCGGGCTGAGCATCGCGTCAGGGTGCAAAGGCCCATAACCCAGATCGGCCGCTCTGTAGGTGGGCTTGCGCAGCGACACGGTTTCGCCGCCGGACAACTCCACCGGTATCTCCTCGTAGGTGATGTCCAGCCGGTACTCGGCCTTGTGGCCGGGTAGGGCAAAATCCTGCATTTGGCCGCCATAGGTGGGTTCGGGCAGGGTGGCGAGATAACCCTCGATCCCTTCCGGCGCGTCCGCGGGCGTCCCGGGGATGGAAACGCGCAGGAACATCGAAATGGCGTTGTCCTCGGGTCCGGCAGGGGGGTGGCCACGCCCGTCCTTGATGTGACAGCGCTGACACGACCGCGCGTTGAACAGCGGCCCCAACCCATCCGAGGCCAGGGTCGAGGACGGGGACGACACCCAGACCTTCTTGAACAGCCCGTTGCCGACCTTGAAATCCAGCTCCTGCTCAAAGCTCAGGTTGGCCGAGGGTTGCGAGAATGCATCCGCATCGGTCCGGGCGCGCACCGTCGCGGCGCCTGCCGGCAGGTCCTCATAGCGCTGGGGCTGGGTGAAATCCGACGGCGCTGCGGTAACTGTGGCGATCCGTGCCCGTTCAGCGTCGGTTCGGGGGAGGGGGTTCAAATGACTGTCCCGCAGATCTTGAGACAGGGAAGGCGTGGCCGCAAGGACGGCCACCGCCAGAAAACCAGACCTATTCGGCCTCGTCCATTTTCGATGTATTGAGTTGCGCATAATTTGCTTCGCCAAGCCTTTCATACAGGTCAAGCTGGGTTTCGAGGAAATCGATATGCCCTTCCTCGTCCGCCATGAGTTGTTCAAACAGCGCCATCGACACAAAGTCGCCGGCCTGTTGGCAGTATTCGCGCGCTTCCTTGTGCAAGGCCCGAGCGTCGATCTCGGCCGGCAGGTCGCATTCCAGCGTTTCCTTGGTCGTCTGACCGATACGCAGCGGGTCGAGCTTCTGCAGGTTGGGGTGGCCGCCCAGGAAGATGATCCGTGCGATCAGCTTGTCCGCGTGCTGCATCTCTTCGATGCTTTCCTCGCGGCTTCTCCTGGACATGTGGCCCCGGCCCCAGTCCTCTTGCAGGCGGTAGTGCAGCCAGTACTGGTTGACCGCCGTCAGTTCATGCCGCAGGGACGTGTTGAGGTATTCGATGACCTTTGGATCGCCTTTGATTTACGCTCTCCTGTGTTGACCCCGCACGAAGAGTCCGGAGTTGCATTGGAACCCCAAGGGTATCGGTTGTGCGCATAGTTTCGAGAAACAGTGGCATGCAGCCGCCGCAATCAGCCGATTTCCCCAGAGCGTGGTAGATTTTTCCCGGCGTGAAGATCGCTTGCGGATCTGCCGCGCTCTGGCTGGTGGCGTTTCAGTGAAAAACGGCATCAGGGTTGTCGAGGCTGTCAGACCCCTCGAACGCGATCTGGTCCAGATCCAGCGCTGTCACGATCCGCTCGATGGTCTTGGTCTGGTCGATCAGGGCGTTGACGCCCGCCATGATCAGCGCCTCGCCGCCCGCATGGCCGCGTTCGAGCATCTGGTCATAGGCCAGCCCGGCTTCGGCCGTGGTCTTGATCCGGCCCAGGGCCTGCATCGTGTTGGCCAGCTTGGTCTTCATCTCGTCGTCCAGTTCAGGGGCCGAGGCCAGAACCAGATCCGACAGGGAGGGACCGGAAACCAACGTGCCGTCGATGCGGACATAGCTGCCCAGATACACGTTCTGGATGCCCAGCCCGTCATAGTAGTGGCTGTTGTGGGTGTTGTCCGAGAAACAGTCATGTTCCTCTTCCGGGTCGTTCAGCATCAGGCCCAGGCGCATCCGCTCACCGGCTTGTTCGCCGTAGGACAGCGACCCCATCCCGGTCAGAATCGCGGTCAGACCAGCGCCTTCATTTTCGAACAGGGCTGCGCGGGCGGCGCCGCCATCGTGCCATTGGGTGGCCATCCATTCCAGGTCATTGACCAGCAGATCGGTTGCGGCCTGAAGGTATTGCGCACGCCGGTCGCAGTTCCCGTTGGTGCAGGCATCGCCCTGCGCATAGTCAGTCCACGGGCGGTTTCCGGCACTGGGACCATGGCCGTTCATGTCCTGTCCCCACAGCAGAAACTCGATGGCGTGATATCCGGTGGCCACGTTGGCCTCGATCCCGTCCGCCTCGTGCAGGGTTTCGGCCAGCAGAGTCGGGGTGATCTCGCTTGCATCGATGGTTTCTCCCGACAGTTGGAAGGTCGGGTTGGCGATCACGTTCAGGGCCGCAAGCGCGTTTTCGTCGGTGGCCCCGCCATAGGCCGCATCGACATAGTCGATCAGGCCTTCGTCCAGCGGCCAGGCGTTCACCTTGCCCTCCCAGTCATCGACGATCGGGTTGCCGAACCGAAAGACCTCGGATTGTTGATAGGGCACCCGAGCCGCGATCCAAGCCGCGCGAGCGGCCTGCATGGTCTGGGCCGAAGGGCGTTCGATCAACGCACCCACGGCCGCCCGCAGGCGGTTGGCTGCGGTCAGGCTGTCTTCGTAAGTGGCTTGGGCGATATCGGCATAGGTGTCCAGCACGGCTGAGGTCGCCGGAGCGCCTCCGGCTGATGCGGCCGAGGCGATCAGCAAGGTCAAGGTGCTGGCGGCGGAAAGAAAACGGGGCATATTTTCGGAGTCCTGTTTCAATGAAAATTCGGCGCGCGAAGTCGATGCGCGGCACCGAATTACTGAGTTAAATTGTCAGGTATGTCAATCTGAGTTTTTTTGTCAGCTTTTCGGGCGCGGCGATGCCGGGGCTTTGCATGGCGCGCCTCACTCGCCTCCCCATATCCGGCGAGGCTGAGACCCGCCGTTCTTTATTGCCTGACGGTCCGGGCCGGGTAGAATGACACGGTGATTTCGGGGTGGGTGATGCCTGTCGTGTTCAAGTATCTGGTGGTTTCTTTGCTGGTTCTGTCCACCGCATCCCGGGCGCAGGAGGCCAAAAGCGAAACGGGTCCCGCAACGCTTAAGATCGGCATCCACGCCATGGACCTTACACTGTCTCTGTCGGCGCCCGGTCTGGATATCGTCGGCTTCGACCTGCCCGCGGGCGACAATGCCCAGCGGGCCCAGGTGGCGGCGGCGGTCTCGGAACTCTCGCGGCCGCTGAAAATTTTTGTCGTGGCGCCCGAGGCGGACTGCGTCACGGTTTCCGCCAATGTGGCGCTTGTCGAAACGCCCGGCGGCGAGGGCCGCAAGGCGCCCGAGTTCGAGGCCGAGTATCTGATCCGTTGCCGCGACATCAGCGCGATCAGCGCCCTGCGCACCGCCTATTTCGACCGTTTCCCCAAGGCCCGCCGTCTGGTTGTGCTCGTCCGGTCCGAAACCGGCACGCGACGGTTCGACCTGACGCGCCAGAGCCCGGCAGCCGATCTGTCCGGGTTGACCTGACTCCAGCCATTCGGGTTCTAGGTCCTTTCGTGAAAGATGAAGCCTAAAAAGTTCAGCAGAATTTGCGCGGCCAGAATCTGGGTGCTTTCCGTAGGGTCATAGGCCGGAGCAACCTCGACCAGGTCGATGCCGATGACATCGCCCTGGCGGGCCAGCCCCTGAAGCAGTTCCAGCACATCATAGTACAGAAATCCGCCATGGCTGGGCGTTCCGGTGCCTGACGCGATCGAGGGGCAGAAGGCGTCGATGTCGATCGTCACATAATACCGTGCCCCGGCGGGAATGCGGTCGAGAACTGCTGGTGTTCCCAACTTGCGCACTTGCCGGACCGACAGGATGTCGGACCCGCGGGCGCGTGCGTCTTCGTATCCGTCCCGAGCGGTGGACGAGACGTTGCGAATGCCCAGTTGCGTCATGCCCGAGACATAGGGCTTCTCGATCGCGCGCCGCATCGGGTTGCCGTGTCCGGCCGTCACGCCGTGCCGCTCGTCCACAAAGTCCAGATGGGCGTCGATCTGGATCACATGGATCGGTCCGTTGCGGGCGCAATCATCGGCAAAGGCGTTGATGCAGGGAATGTTGACCGAATGATCGCCGCCGATCACGACCGGCAGCGCGTCTGCCTTCAGTATCTTGCGCACCCCGTGTTCGATGTTGGCATGGCTGGCTTCGGTTCGCGTGTGGATGATGTCGGCATCGCCCAGATCGACGATGCGCACGTCGCTGCCCAGATAGGTGGCGTCGTCTTCGTGGTCATAGGCGCCTGCATGGCCAAAGCTGAACAGGGTCGAGGCCTCGCGCACCGCCCTCGGGCCGAAACGGGCGCCACTGCGGTACTGGCATCCAAAGTCGAAAGGAGCGCCCAGAATGGCTACATCCGCGTCGATCCGGTCCCAATCCTGCACATAGGGTTTCTTCGCAAAGGTCGGAATGCCCACGAAAGGCAGGTTCAGGCGACCGGTCTCGTATCCGTGATCTGACATCTTGGCTCCGTTTGTTGCGTGCGCTGGCGGCGATCACGAGGCTAACAGCAACGTTGGCGCAATCAACACGCCTGTCGCGGGCGGATCCTGAGCAGACATATAAGGAACAAATATCAGTGATTTTGCTGCCATTATGCATTAATCTAGCGCGATATGGCTCATTTAGCGTGTGCGTAATTTGAAGGTGGCACTTTCATTTGCCGGTCCGCGGGTCTGGGCCTTACGATTGGGCAGATCCGCCGTTTCCGATTTCTGGAACGTGAAAACCCGACACAAGAGATTGCGCCATTTGTTTGGGGAAGGGAACGGCCATGACCACGGAAGCGATTTCAAATTCTAAGCCGATCAACGCCACTGCGGAAGACTGGGGCAAGATCTTTGCCGTTCTGCCCAGCGAATTGGCCAAGAATAACCCTGACCAGTTGCAGAGCCGTTTTGAATTGTTCGAGGTGACCGAGGATGCGGTCCTTGCGCCGGACGGAATGTATGTCGTGCTGGACGGGATCGTGAAGCTGCGGCAGGGCGGGGTCAACCTGGCGACGGCCGATGATGGTGACTATTTCTATGAGGAACATCTTGAAATCCCGGATCTCCCTGTCAGCCTGCAGGCCGTCGCGCTTGCGGGGACGCGGATCGCCTATCTGTCGCGCGGCAAGTGGCATGAAATTCCGTCCGAGATCCGCGCCGAGTGTTTCGCGACCCTGTTCGGCGATCTGGTCAGCGTGCACCTGCAGAATTTCCAGCAGCCGATCAACTGCTGCAGCGTGACCGCGGCCGCGCTGAGCATGTCGGCGCTGGGCTTCAGTTGCGAGGTGAACGACATCTTCCGGGTCTGCGAACTACCCACCAGCTTTGTCGTCAATGACGGCATCTCGCTGGGTGAACTGTTCGACGTGGCCTGCACCTATATCCATTCGCAGGGTCTGCGCGATCTGGTGCAGGTCCAGGCCTATTTCATGGACGAGGCCACGACCTCAGTGCCGCTGCTGCTTGAGGCGATTGACGAATCCAATCGCCTGGGCGGGGACAACGACATTCTGGTGGCGAATTTTCAGGTTGGGGTCGCGCATGGCAAGCCCACCATGCCCGGCGGCCATTTCGCGGTGATCGCCAAGTGCAACCCCAGCACCGGTCTGGTGCACATGATGGACGTGCATCCCGAAAAATACGGCAAGCTGTGGGTCACCACGATCGACCGCTTGTACGCAGCCATGTCCGACCGAGACGGCACGTCGATGCGGGCGCGCGGTCTGTTGCGGTTTTCCGCGCGCGAGGCGGTCAAGACCACGTTGCAGACCTTCCGTCAGGACTGCAACTACGTGGACAGCACCCGGTATCTGGCCCGAGACCCCAAGAAACGCCGCAACCTGTTCCGGCGGGCCAGCCCGAACATGAACAGTCTAGGCGTTCTGGCCGAAAGCCTGCAGATTCTTGGCGATGTCCAGGTCACCGAAGACAAGCTGCTGATCGCGACCCAGACCTCGTACACCGAGGCGCTGAGCCGGGTATCGACCGCCAAGAAGATGAGCGAGATGGCCCAACGGTATCTGGCCGGCACTTCCGAGGTGCATATCGGCAGCACGTTCCGCAGCTATGCGGAGCGACCCGGCAAGGACAAAAGATCGCCGCAAGACTGGTTCCGGGATCAGCTGCGCAGTCTGAACGAACATGAGGGGCGCCACCTGATGATCAACATCGACTTCAACCGCGTGTTGGGGTTCGAGGTGATCCGGCCGCCTGAAAACGTGTTCCGCGAGACGGCGCTGCTGGAAGAGTTCTGGTGCCTGTGCATCGCCTATGACGAAAAGGCCGACCTTGTCACCGTCGTCGACATGAGCCCGGCCACGTCGCAGGTCTGGCAGGCGCCGCGGGGGCATATCTTTCGCGGGCTGCGCGACCTGAAGAGTCCGGCCATGCTGGTGATCGAGGAGACCCAGCCCCCGGAAGACCCCAGCGACGTGGCGCGGATTGTCCGAGAGAACCCGCTGGTTCTGTTTTACGAGGACGAGGACCCGTGGTCGCATATGTTGAAGAACATCCTGGCCAATATCGGCGCGACCTCCGTTAGGCTTGTCGATGTCGCTGGGCACGGGGCCAATGCCATGAAAATGCGCCGGCAACTGGTGGCGGAAAGCAGTAAGGAAAAGGTGCCTTATCTTTTCTTCAAGGGGAAATGTCTGGGCAAGCGCAGCGACATCGTCGACATGATCTTGGACGGCAGCCTGCAGGAAGAGATGAAGAAGGCTGGTCTGCCGGTCTTGCTGCGCCAAGAGTCGCCGAGCCTCGACAAGAACATCTTCGGCTACCCCAAGGGAGGGTTGACCGCGCCGCCGAACGGGCGGCGGAACGTTCTGTTGTGCGCCTGCGGCTCGTCCGCGGCCGACAAGGTGCCGGAACTTGTCGCCCGGATCACCAAGGCGGGCCACAACGTGAAACTGATCCCCTCGGTCGCCGCCGAGAAATTCTTTCGCGACATCGGATCCGACAAGGACGCCGAGGCCCGGAAAGCAAAGCGGAACCGCAAAAAGTCCAAGACCCAGAAGGTCGAGGACTACATCACCCACAACGATTACTACCGTGACGATGACGAGTGGAATTTCCGCTATACCGAGTTTGCCATGCCGTTGCGCGCCTCGCATCTGGCTTTGTGCGACTGGGCCGATTGCGTGATCGTCGCGCCGGTCACCTGCAACACGATGGGTAAAATCGCCAACGGCATTGCAGACAACTTGCTGACCTCGGTTTTTGTGGCCTGGCAGTACCGCAACAAGCCGGCGATCCTCTGCCCGGCCTGTAATACCAACATGTGGAACAACGTCACCACCCAGAAAAACGTCGAAAAGCTGCGCGATCTGGGGATCGATCTTGTCGGTCCCCGCAAGGGGCGCCTTTCGAACGGGATGATGGGCATCGGAATGATGGCCACGCCCGACCAGATCATGGAGGTGTTGGAAGAAGCGTTCGAAGAGCTGGAAAACCACGAACACAACATCTGCAAATGGGCGCAGGAGGCCGCGGCTTCGGATGATTTCAAGCGGTGGGAACCCGTGCTCAAGGCCATCGACGACGGGATTGCCGGCATCGACATCGTGGACGACAACAATGGCGACACGCTGCTGCACTATGCAGCCGGCGGCGAGGGCGAACTGACCGAGAACGGGCAGGACCTGGGCAAGCCGGACATCGAGGCCGCCAAGGCTCTGATCGCCCGCGGTATCAACGTGAACGCAACCAACGATCACGGCTTTACCAGCCTGCATGTGGCGGCGATGAACAACTCGGCTGAGATGGTCGCAACCCTGCTGGCGGCGGATAGCATCGATGCAAGCCCGCTGATCCATTTCCTGCAGGATCCGGTGCGTTCCAGGGGTATCAGGGTATCGGACGAGATCCGCGCAATGTTGGAAAACTGGGCCAACACCCATGGCCTGTCAGAGCCGGAAGAAGTGGAAGACGAAGACGACCTGATCGAAGACCGCGAGAAGACCTATCTGTACTTCACCTACGGATCGCTCAAAAAAGGCTTTCCGAACCACGACGCCCATGCGGATGTGCTGGATGATCTGGTCGGGCCTGCGATCACCCGGCAGCCGATGCCCCTGATCGTTCCCAAGGAGCCGTTCTGTGACAACCCGAACTGTGCCTATCTGCACCGCATGGCCACGCTGGTCGACCGCAAGGGCACCGGGCGTCCGATCAAGGGCGAGGTCTATCGGGTCACCTCGGGCGGGTTGAAGGAGTTGGACAAGCTCGAGGGCTTTCACGGGCCGGGCGCGGCCGACAACGTCTATGTCCGCAAGCGGATCAACGTTCTGATGGATGGCGTGAAAAAGCCCGCCTATGTCTATGTCATCGCCAATCCGGAAAAATACCTGGCCGATCTGGAGCGCGGCACGTCCGAGTTGGTGGACGAGTATACGATCGACATGGCGACGGGCACACTGAAGCCGGGGTACGAGGCGGTGACCTAACCGCTCTGGTGCGCCACTGCCGGGGGCGCGCCGGTGGCCGGTCGCGCCTTCACGCTGAGGTTCCAGCCGGTGATCGCGATCATGCAGATCAGGACGAAGGGCCAGAAGGCGGCCTTTGGGATCAGATTGTCCCTGTAGTGGATGACCCACAGCGACGGCGCTGATTCCGAGGCGAACAGATATGTGTTCACCGAGACAGCCAGCAGCATGAAATACATCAGGAAAAAGAACGATTCCATGTAGATGACCGGCGACCCGGCAAAGCCTTCGCGCAGTTGCACATGGGCCAGCAGGATCACGAAGAACAGGACCGAGCAGGTTCCGATCACGCCCGATGTGCTGAAATCGTGCCGCTCGACCAGGCTGGGCTTGCGCGTAACGGTCATCACCGCGCCGAACAGCAGCATCGTCACCACGATCAGCGGAATCATGTGCACCACGAAAGCGTTGGCGAAATTGCGTTTGATGACGAAATTATAGTGCAGTTCCGGAAGATTGGTCTGAAACTCGTTCTCGCCGATGCCCAGCGTCGTATCCAGATCGGACAATTTGTAGTCGAAATAGGTGTTCTCACGCTCCCACGTCCCCATGACGATGCGGTTGTCGATGCCAAAGATGTCCTGCGGTCCCGTGGCGGGGTAGGCGGTGAAATCCGGTACCAATGCCACGTTGACGTCGAAGCGCCCCGGCCAGAACCGGACCCAGACGGTTTTGTGATCGAACGGATAGCTGGTGTAGTCGAAAGACTGGCGCAGGGTCTGTTCGAAATACCACCCGATCAGCGTACTGCCGTCCCTTTTCATTCGGTAGGCCTCTTGGATCACGCCATTCGCGACATCGACCGCTTCGGGCAGGAGAAAGCCCACCTCGTCCCGGTCCGGCCGGATCGCATCGTGTTCGCCATCCAGATAGTGCTGCCAGACATAGCCCGAGACCCGCACATCGCTGGCGCCTTCGAAGCTGAAGCTCTTGATGAAGATGCCGGTCTTGACCCGCAGGTCCGGCGCGTTGTCCAGCCCGGCCAGAAAGGTATCGACGGCGTCCACATCCGGCAATTGCGTTGGATCGTTGTCAAACCGGTTCAACGCGACCCAGAGCTTGAACAGAACCAGCATCAAGACGGCGGACAGGATGCCCGACAACAGCCAAACCTTTTTTTCGATCGTCATCCGGGCCCTTTCGGTCTGATGTATCTGTCACTCCGCGGGTTCCGGCGCCAGGAAATCCAGGCTGCCGGTCAACGACCGCGATATGCCCATCTGTGCGAACCCGGATTGCAGCGCGTCGAATTCCGCATGGGTGCGGGGGTCCACCCCGGCGCGTCCGGCCTCGGCCAGGATACGGGTCTGGCGGATGGACAGATCGACCATCGGCAGGGGTTCCGAGGCGGTAAAGGCCGCAAGATCGTCGGCGAAGGCAACCGCGCGGTCCCACTCGTGCCGCGCCAGCATCACCGCGCTGGCGTCGGTATAGAAATGCAGGTGGCTGTGGCCCACGCAACCCTCGGCGATGATGGCGGCGCCCTGCGCCAGCAGATCGTCTTGCCGATCGGGATCATCCAGCGCCAGCGCCAGTGCCGAAAGGGCTTTGGGGCCGACGAAGTTGCGTCCGTGTTCCAACGCGATGTCAACGGCCTGTCCCCCCGTTTCGCGCGCCGCGCTGGCCTCTCCGATATAGGCCTGAGTCCGGGCAAGATGCTCCAGCGCCTGCGCCTCAAGCCGTTTGGCCCCAACGCGCTGGGCGATCGCGGCAGATTGGGCGAATGCGTCACGCGCGCCGTCGAGGTCTCCCTGAAAAGTACAGGCCACACCCAGACAGGTCTGGGCCACGCATTCGGGGACGAAGGCAAAGTATTTCTGGCTGATCTCGATGGCTTCCTGCGCGTCGGCGCGGCCCTGGGCGACGTCTCCGGAGTAGCTGCGGGCAACGCTCAGATTGTGCAGGTTGGCTGCCAGATCGCGCACCAGACCGTGTTCGCGTGCCCGCTCGACCGCCTGCGTGTAAAATGTGGCAGCCGTCTGCATGGTCGCGTTCATGAAATTGGCGTCGCCAAAGCCGCTGAGCGCACCGACCTCCAGCCGCGCCGATCCCAGCTTGCGGGCCAGCTTCAGGGCGATTTCGTTGCTGTCCATGGCGTCCTGAACCCGGCCGAGCGGGAAATAGATGTTGCCCCGCACATAGTTGATCTGCGCCAGATCCCGTTCCAGACCGCTGCGTCTGGCGGCGTCTTCGGCAATGTCCAGGCTGTTCAGCGCATCCTGATACCGGCTAGCCTGACGGGCGGCCTGGGCCAGGCCGATATGGACCCGGCAGATCTGTTCGTCGCTGTCGGCCAGCGCCGCCGCTTCGCTGAATTCCCGCAGGGCGTCGTCGGACAGCCCCTGCAGCCGGTGGATTTCGGCGCGCGCGCAGTACAGGTCCAGCCGAACGTCCGGCGAGGCAGGCAATTCGAGGGCGCGCTCGATCAGGGGATTGGCATCGTCGAACTGGAACGACTGGATCAGGTTTTCTGCCGCCTCCAGATAGGCCAGGGCCGCATTCGGGGCGCCGGCCCGGTCCAGATGCCTTGCCCGCAAGGTGGCGTCTTTGCCTTCGTACCACCGGGCGGCCTGTTCATGCAGCCGGGCGCGTTCGGATTTGACCAGCGTCGCGTACGAGCCGTCGCGGATCAGGGCGTGAGCGAACATCAGATCGGACCCGGTTTCGCGGATCAGCGCGGTGCGGGTCAGGGTCGAGATGTCCAGTTGATCTTCGCCCAGCAGAAAGCTCAGAACCTCGGGCGAGAACCGTTGCCCCAGAACCGAGGCCGACTGGATCGCCGCCCGGCTGCTCCGGTCCAGCCCGTCCAGCCGCGATTGCACGATACCCTGGATGCTGCCCGGAACGGTTTCGCGGGTCAGGGCATCGATGTTGCGCAGCAATTGTTCAAGAAACAGGGGGTTGCCGCCCGCACGCTGAACGCAGGTTTCCAGAAGCGCGGGGTCGATGGCAGTGAATTCCTCGACCAGCATGCGGGCCTGCGCGTCACCCATCGGGGACAATTCCAGTTTCGAGATCAGCGCGCCGTCGGTGGCCATTTCCCAATCGCGATCAATCGGATCGCCTTCCACCCGACTTGTCATCTGAAGGACACAGGGCAGATCCCGCGTTGCCGAAGCGATCTGGCAGCATTGGGTCAGGATCTCGGGCGAGGCCCAGTGGATGTCCTCGACCTGGATCAGCAGGGGGGTCTCGCGGCTGCGGGCCCTCAGCAGATCTTCGATTACCTGACGCCGGCCGCGCATGCGCGCGGCGTTGTCCATCGCCGCATACACCTCGGCCAGGCCGGGCTCTTGTTCGAGGTCGAGCAGGGCGCTCAGATGGGCCGAACCGGCCGGGCTGACCCAGCCCCGGTCGATGGCTTGCCGGACGGCGTCGGCTCCTGCACCGCGGGCGTCCGATGGGTCCAGTCCCATCAGGCTTCGGGCGATGGACTGGATGGCGGAATGCCCTTCGCGGGTCCCGAAATCCATCACCACGCCGGAATGCACGGCGTAGGACAGGCTTTCGGCCAGGTCCGCCACCTGTTCGGAAAAGTGGGTCTTGCCGATGCCGGGTTCGCCCAGAACGATATGCACCTCGCCCTTGCCGTGTTGCTTGCAGCGGTCGAATGTGGCCGAGAACAGCGACAGCTCGCGGGCGCGTCCGATGAACTTGTGCCGGCGCGCGCGGATGTTCCGGGTCAGGCGATCCAGGCGCCAGACTTCGACATCCTTGTTCAGGCCCTTGATGGCCTTCGTGCCGATCGCCTCGCCGACGAACAGCGGCCCCAGGGCCCTCTGGATGTCGTGCGACACCAGTGTCTCGCCCGGGGCCGAGATATCGGTCAGGCGCGAGGCCAGGTTCACGCCGTCGCCCGTCACCGTGTATTCGGTATGGGCCGCGCTGCCGGTGTTGCTGGCGATGACCTGCCCCGAGGCGATGCCGATATGGCACGACAGCGGCGGGTCCAGCGTGGGCAAGGCGGCGTGGATCTCCAGCGCGGCGCGTGCGGCCCGTTCGGTGTCGTTGGTATGCGAGATCGGTGCTCCGAACACGGCCATCACGGCGTCGCCGATATGCTTGTCGATCCGGCCACCGTACTTTTCGACCGCGCGATCGACCTTGCCGAAGAATGCGTTCAAAAGGGCGTGGATGTCCTCGGCGTCGCGCTCGCTGGACAGTTTCGTGAACCCGGTCAGGTCGGCGAACAGAACGGTGACCTGCCGTCTCGCCGGTTCCGGCGCGGTCGCAGGCTGGTAGGGGGTAACGGTTTCGGGTTCATCCAGTTCGGCGATGGCGCGCAGCAGCCGCCGGCGGTCGCCCACGGCGGTGACGCCGATCTCGCGCAGGTCCTCTCCCGTCAATTCGGGAAGGATCGCCAGATCGATCTTGTTGTCCGTGAACGCCTGGGCGTAGTCCGACAACCCAAGCGCGCTCAGCCATTCCTTCAGGTCGCCAGACATCGGGGCCCTCAGAAGCATCCACCCAAGCGCAGCCTAGACCAGAACACAGGGCCGAGTCTGCATTTTTCGTGCCAAAGGCGTATGATGTCTATGCATTTACTGGGGCGCCCTTCCCGAGACCGAGCCATACCTACAGGCAGATTCCAAGCTCTCAGCCTTGCAAAAACCTGAGTGCAGGCCTGTCGATTCGTCAGGGCAATACCGGCTGCGACTTGATCCAGATTAAGTCGACATTGACTCGCGCAGACTATGCACGCAGCACGAACGGAGTACCACGCATGTTGAACAAACTGGTGGGCGGCACATGTCTGCAGTCGCAAGCAGGCGGGTGTTCCTGACGGTGCGCCTGTCTTGCGAAGACGACGGAGCAATGTGGCCGCCGGGAGCGGACCGCGACAATTTCCCCGATCTCTGAACGAGTTGCGGCGACTGTGTCGCGGCTTGCCCCGAGAAGGGTCTGGTGCTGAACGCCCGCGCCTGCCGGTTTTCCAGCCGCAGGATGCGGGCTGTACCTTCTGCGGCGACTGCACCAATGTGTGCAAGACCAAGGCGCTGGACCTGGCCCGGTTTGCCTATGGCCGTGGCGCGCGCAGGTGGCCGCTACCAGCCTGTCTATGAACGCGGTCAGCTGCCGGATCTGTCAGGACTGTTGCGACCAGGGCGCCATCGGGTTTCGTTTGAAGACCGGCGGATTGGCCGACCCCGTCCTGAACGAAGACGCCTGCATCGGCTGCGGAGCCTGCGCCACCGCATGTCCTGCGGGCGCGATCACGTTGCAGCGGGCACAACATCTGGAGGCCGTCGAATGAATATCTGCGGATGCCTAGGTCATGTCGCGCCGACCTACACCGCCTCGGCCCGGTCGGCAATTGCCGGGTTCGACGGGGTCGAAATCCATGCCGAGGCCGAGGATGGCCGGTTCGTGGTGATCGTCGAGGATACGCCCGAACGCCTAGCCTCGGAGACGATCATGGACCTGCACCAGATCCCCGGGGTCGTGTCCCTGACCTATCACCATTTCGAAGATCTCGCGGAGACCCGCCCGCGTCCTGAAACTCCCAGCCAAGATTCCAGCCGGCGGCCCTCGTCATGACCATTACCGAATCTCGCCGCACGTTTCTGAAAGCAACTGCCGCCGCGACAGCGTCTGCGGCCGGTATCCCGCTGGCAACGGGCCAGGCTACGGCCCAAGTCGCCAATGCCGACATCCGCTGGGACAAGGCACCGTGCCGGTTCTGCGGTACGGGCTGCTCGGTTCTGGTGGGCAACAAGGATGGCCGCGTGGTCGCCACCCAGGGCGACCCTGACGCGCCGGTGAACCGGGGGCTGAACTGCATCAAGGGCTATTTCCTGTCCAAGATCATGTGCGGCAAGGACCGTCTGACCACCCACTGCTGCGCAAGTCGAACGGCGTCTACGACAAGAACGGCGAGTTCTAGCCCGTCAGCTGGGACGAAGGCTTCGACGTGATGGCCCAGAAGTGGAAAGAGGCGCTGGTCAAGAAAAGTCCGACCAGCGTGGGCATGTTCGGCTCAGGGCAGTGGACCGTGTGGGAGGGCTATGCCGCGGCCAAGCTGATGAAGGCCTGGTTCCGATCGAACAACATCGACCCGAACGCGCGGCACTGCATGGCCTCGGCCGTGGTGGGCTTCATGCGCCCTTCGGCATCGACGAACCCATAGGCTGCTATGACGACCTCGAACATGGCCGAGATGCACCCGATTCGGTGGTCGCGCCTGACTGATACGCGCCTGACCAAGCCGGCGCGCAGGTGCATGTGCTGTCCACCTTCGAGCACCGCTCGTTCGAGCTGGCCGACAACGGCATCATCTTCAAGCCGCAGACCGACCCGGCGATCCTGAACTACATCGCCAACTACATCATCCAGACCGGCGCGGTGAACGAGGACTTCGTCAAGAACCACGTCAACATCACCAAGACCGCCACCGACATCGGCTACGGCCTGCGCGAGACCAACCCGCTGCAACAGGCCGCCGCGCATCCGGACTCGGGCAAGCTGGAGCCGATCGCGTTCGAGGAATATTCTGCCTCGGTCGCGGATTACACGCTGGAATACGTGTCCGAGCTGTCGGGCGTGCCGGCGAGCCAGCTCGAGCAACTGGCCAAGGAATATGCCGATCCGAACCGCAAGATCGCCGAGACCGATTGGAACATCCCCGCAGGCACCATCCCGGCCAAGCTGGGTTCCCACGCGGTTCTGCAGCACCGCAAACTGAAGGATGGCGACCTGAACGTCTATTGGGTGCCGTGCAACAACAACATGCAGGCCGCGCCCAACATGAACGAAGAGGGCTATCCCGGCTATCGCAACCCCGACAACTTCATCGTCGTGTCGGACCCGTACCCGACCGTCACCGCGGTTTCGGCCGACCTGATCCTGCCCACCGCCATGTGGGTCGAGAAGGAGGGCGCCTATGGCAACGCCGAACGCCGCACCCAGTTCTGGCGTAAGCAGGTCAAGGCCCCCGGGCGATGCCAAGTCGGACCTGTGGCAGCAGATGGAGTTCTCGAAACGCTTCACCGTCGAGGAGGTCTGGGACGAATAACTGCTTGCCAAGATGCCCGAGCATCGCGGCAAGACCCTGTTCGAGGTGCTGTTCGCCAACGGTAAGGTCGACAAATATCCGCTGTCGGAGACCGCTGAAGGGGTCCACAACGACGAACCCGAGCATTTCGGGTTCTAAGTCCAGAAGGGCCTGTTCGAGGAATATTCCAGCTTTGGCCGCGGCAAGGCGCATGACCTTGCACCGTTCGAAACCTATCATCAGGCGCGCGGGCTGCGCTGGCCGGTCGTGGACGGGAAAGAGACGCTCTTTCGCTTCCGCGAAGGCTATGACCCGTATGCGCCCGAAGGCGCCGAGGTGAAATTCTATGGCCACAAGGACGGCAAGGCCAAGATCATCTTTGCGCGCTACAAGCCGGCGGCCGAGGAGCCGGACGAGGAATACGATCTGTGGCTGTGCACCGGCCGGGTGCTGGGGCACTGGCATTTCGGGGCGATGACCCGCCGCGTGCCCGAGTTGCACCGCGCCTTCCCCGCCGCTGTGGTGTTCATGCACCCCGAGGACGCCAAGGAACGCGGCGTGCGCCGCGGGCAAGAGATCGTGCTGTCTACCCGCCGCGGCAAAGTGATCAGCCGCGTCGAGATCCGCGGGCGCAACAAAGTGCCGCGTGGCCTCGTGCTCATGCCGTGGTTCGACGAGGGCCAGCTGACCAACAAGCTGACACTGGATGCGACCTGTCCGCTGTCCAAAGAGACGGACTTCAAGAAATGCGCCTGCAAGGTTGAGCGGGCGTAAGGGCAGGGGTCGCAAAGGTCGGGTGTGATGTCTTTGGTCGGCAAACCTCTTTCGCCGCAACGGCGCCGGTTCCTGCAGGATTCGGCGTGCGCGGCGGGTGGCTGTCTGGTCGCCGGGTCGTTGCTGGCCTTTCTGGCCCGCGACGCCCGCGCCCTGCCGGCCGAGGCCCTGCGGCCGCCGGGGGCGTTGCCCGAAGATGGCTTTCTGGACGCCTGCATCCGCTGCGGGCTGTGCGTCCGCGACTGTCCCTGTGAAACGCTGAAGCTGGCCGAGTTGGGTCTCGATGCGGTGGCGACCGGCACGCCGTACTTCATCGCTCGCGATGCGCCCTGCGAGATGTGCGAAGACATCCCCTGTGTCGCGGCCTGCCCGGACCGGGCGCGGACAACCTTGCCGCACCGGGCGGGTACGAACCGGGTTACAACCTTCCAGGGGCAGACCAATGACGGCGCGCGCGCATATGCCCGTCGGGCACGAGGCCCGCGAGGTCAAAGGATGGGTCGGCGCGCATCGGTCCCTGCTGCTGCGGCGCTTCAGTTAGGTTTTCTTTCTGGCGCTGTTACTGCTGGGGCCGTGGTTCGGCATCTGGATCGTCAAGGGCACGCTGGCCGGATCGCTGACGCTGGACCTGCTGCCGCTGACCGATCCGTTCATCCTGCTGCAGGAGCTGGTGGCTGGCCACTGGCGCTGATCCGCGGGCTGATCGTTCTAGTGGCCTATGCGCTGATTGGCGGGCGGGTCTGTTGTTCGTGGGTGTGCCCGATCAAACCTGTTACGGACGCCCCGCATTGGCTGCACCTTCGGCTGGACCTGCCCAAGGGCTGGCAGCCCAAACGCAGCACCCGGCTGTGGATATTGGCGACCGTTTTGATCGTGTCGGCCCTGACCGGCGTAATCGCATGGGAACTGGTGAACCCCATCACAATGCTGCACCGCGGGCTGGTCTTTGGCATGGGTTTTTTCTGGGCGATGGTCGTGGCGATTTTTGATTTTGACCTGTTTGTGGCCCGGCAAGGCTGGTGCGGCCACATCTGCCCGGTCGGCGCCTTTTACGGCCTGATCGGCGCCAAAAGCCTGCTGCGAGTCAGCGCCACCAATCGCGCCGCCTGCGATGACTGCATGGATTGCTATGCGGTCTGCCCGGAAAACCAGGTGATCTCGCCCGCACTGAAGGGCAAGCCGGAATCCAGCCCGCTGATCCTGTCGCCCGATTGCACAACATGCGGCCGCTGCATCAATGTGTACTCGGTCGATGTCTTCAAACTTACCCACCGGTTCAATGACGCCGACGTCGCGCCACCCGATCCGGCCGCCGCGCCTCAGGCGCGTGCCGCCAGACCTGTGTAAGGGAGTGCCAAGATGAGAAAATCGATAGCGACAGGCGCAATGGCCCTGATCCCGGTGCTTCTTGTGGGTGGGCTTGCCTTTGCGCAATCCGCCCAGGTGTCGACCTCGCGCGGTGCGGATGTGAAGGAGCCCGTCATCCTGGACGAGGTCCACCGCAACGTCGAGGGCCGCATGCAGCGCAACTATCGCCAGCAGCCGCCGTTGATCCCGCACAAGATCGACCAGTACCAGATCGACATCCGCACCAATCAATGCCTGTCTTGCCACGACTGGACCAAGGCCGGTGAGCGCAACGCGCCGACCCTGTCGATGACCCACTATCTGGATCGCGAAGGCAACGAGCTCGATCAGATCGCGGGCACTCGGTATTTCTGCAACCAGTGCCACGTGCCGCAGGCGGATGTGCCAGCCCTGGTCGACAACCTGTTCCAGCCCTCGGCCGGAAACTGATCCAGCTTCGGACTGAAAGGAGCACCCGAAATGGCAGACTCTCCTGAAAAGCGCGGCCTGATCGGCCGCATCTGGGCGTGGATCTGGACACCGGCCGCCGCGTTCAGCGCAGGCTTTCTGGTCTTGGTGGGCTTTCTGGCCGGCATCCTGTTCTGGGGTGGTTTCCACTGGACGCTTGAGATGACGAATACCGAAGAATTCTGCGTCTCGTGCCACACGATGGAAACCAACCTTGGCAATACCGGGAAACGATCCACTACAACAACCACTCCGGCGTACGGGTCATCTGTTCCAATTGCCACGTGCCCAAGGAATGGAGCTTTAAGATCGAAGCCAAGATCATGGCAGTGAAAGACGTCTATCACGAGCTGGTCGGCACCATCAGCACGCCCGAGAAATACGAGAATCACCGCCTGCAGATGGCCTCGGCCGTGTGGAAAAAGATGAAGGCCTCGGACAGCCGCGAATGCCGCAACTGTCACAATTTCGAATACATGGACTTCACCATTCAGGAAACGCGCGGCGCCAACGAGCACCAGCGTGCGATCGACGAGAACATGACCTGCATCGACTGCCACAAGGGCATCGCGCACAGCCTGCCGCCGGGTTATCTGGAAGAGTATCAGAAAGTGGTCGCATCGCTGGAGCCGGTGACCGGCACCGAGGTGGCGCAAAGTATCGGCGCGGCCGAGATCCGGTCATTCCTGAACAGCAGAACCGACTAGGAGTGGCACGGCATGCTTGAGATTTTGGGAACGATCGGCGGCAACATCCTGAGCCTGCCCGGCATTCTGGGCCTTGCACTGGGCATGATGACGCGCAAGCTGTGGCTGGGTGCGGTTCTGGGTGCGGCCGTGGGTTTGCTGGAAACCCTGGCCTTTGCCAATTGGCAGTTCAGCAATGTCGAAACGCTGGAGTTGTCGATCGGAGTTCTGGTCGGTTTGCTGGCAGGCACCGTGGGCAGCGCCATCCGGATCAAGGGCGCCACGGTCTGAGGTTCGGGGCGCGCGCGGGGGCGGCGACCAAGTCTCAGTCCTAGCGCTTCTTGAGGTGCCGGATAATCGCATGGCAAGCAGTCGGGCCAGCCCCGGGGTCATGGTGCCAAGCGGGTCGCGCAAAACGGCCTTGAGGCCCTGCACCGTATCGCGGGCTTCGGCCAGCGTGTCCTGAAATTCGGCCTCGATATCCGCGATCGCCATGTTGCGCAGCTTGGCCACCGGCGCGGTGTCGGTTTCGGCGCTGATCGAATTGGCAACGACCAGAAAAACCAACGCCACACCAAGATTGACCACCCCAGCGACCAGAGCGGCCACCGGTTTCGACATGGTGGTCGTCAGGGCAAAATAGCCCGCGATGTTCAGCATCACGACGGCCAGCGCCGCCGCCAGCCCCGCGGCTGCGAAAAAGCCCGTACTTTTCGCCAGAACCGTCAGGTTGCGCTGGGCTATCAGGCGTTCGGTTCGCAGAATGATGGACGCGTTTCGTGAAATGCGGCTCATCTGTCACCCTCCTGGCGCACGGTCTATCATGTAGCGCAGGGCACAGACCCCGAGGGCGAACAGGATCGCCTCCTTGTGGGGCAGCGAATCCAGTTCGGTCAGGACGTCATCAAGCTCGCTGGACCATTCGTCCAACGTTTCCGGCAGCTTCTCGGAGAGGTCGCTTTTCGCGGCCTTCGCGTCGGACTCTGACGAGGCCTAGGGGCAGTTGTTTCGACCGTTCTTCGAGCTGGCGTTTCAAATTTTCGACCTGCTTTTCAAGCTCGGCCTTGGTGACCATGGGTCTTTCTTTCTTCCGTCCGAGGGGTGCGTCGCCGTGTCGGTGGAATTTATGACTACGCGACAGTCCCATGTTGAGACATCGGGCAAGCAGCAGCACGCCCCGGGCTGAAGATCCGTTTTTCGCAGCGGGAATTTTCATCTTGATTTGACAGAGGTGCAACATTTTCGTGATAGCTGCATTTCCGTCTCTTTTCCGCCCGATTCTTCCTTGATAGGTGTGCCTGCGTAAGGGGTGATACGTTAAAAGGTTTGGGCAGGCAGATGAACGCCAAGTATGACAATCGCGCAGCGGTTTTTTGGTCGCAGACGGAAATCGACGGTTTGGAAGCGGCGCCCTTGGCCGATTTGACCGTCGGGTCCGCCTGGTCTTTGATGGGCCGGGTCACCTATCTGCGCGATGTCGGGCACGTGATGTCCGCGCAAGCGGTGGCATCAGCAAGCAGGGCGGCGCAGTCACGGTCGGCTTCGCAGCTGTCCGGGTTTGAACCGTACGCGCCGATTGCCAGGGTTGTGCTGACAAATGGCGCTCAGAGTTTCGAGGCGGAATTGGCGCTTGTCGATGGCGCGAAAGAGCCGGTGTTGTTCTTCGAAAACGGATGCCCCGCCCGTGGTCAGGAATTCTGGGTCAGCGCGGTGAACGCGGTCACCCGGACCGATGCGCACGGCGCGACCCAAGCGAACGTGCTTGCTTTCCCGCCGAATGCGGCAAAGGGCCGGGGGCGGGCTTGCGCGATATAGGTTGCAGTTTTCGGCGCGGATTTCCTTGGTCCGCCGAGACCGGCCGTTCACCCTTTTGGCGGAATTGTTACGCATGCGTGTTGACTCTGCAGGTTCGGCAGATATAAGCGCGGCTCCATTGGTGTTGGTGGCCCCCGCAAGGGGATGCCTGTCATGGGGGAGACCTCAAGAGGACAACGCCCTTCATAGTGGCCCGCTGGGCCTCGTCCTAACGAAGGAGATCAGCCGTGACCAAACGCACGTCTGCCAAGTACAAAATCGACCGCCGGATGGGCGAAAACATCTGGGGTCGTCCGAAATCCCCGGTCAACCGCCGCGAATACGGCCCCGGCCAGCACGGCCAGCGCCGCAAGGGCAAGCTGTCGGACTTTGGCCTGCAGCTGCGCGCCAAGCAGAAGCTGAAAGGCTACTACGGCGACCTGACCGAAAAGCAGTTCCGCCGCATCTACGCCGAAGCCGAGCGTGTGAAGGGCGATACCGGTGAAAACCTGATCGGCCTGCTCGAGCGCCGTCTGGACGCCGTGGTCTATCGCGCCAAGTTCGTGCCGACCGTGTTCGCCGCACGTCAATTCGTGAACCACGGCCACGTCAAGGTGAACGGCAAGCGGGTGAACATCCCCAGCTACCGCGTCAAGGAAGGCGACGTGATCGAGGTCCGCGACAAGTCCAAGCAGCTGGCCGTCGTTCTGGAAGCGGTTGCCCTGGCCGAGCGTGACGTGCCGGATTACTTGGATGTCGACCACTCGAAGATGACCGCGACCTTCGTGCGCACCCCGTCGCTGGGCGACGTGCCGTACCCGGTCATGATGGAACCCAACCTGGTCGTCGAATTCTACGCCAAGAACTAAGACGGCGGCATTCGCGAATTTGGGGCCGTACGCTGCAAGGCGTGCGGCCCTTTTCGTTGTCATGTCCGTGCGCGCTTCCTGTCAAGGAAAGGGAGTCCCGTGCCCGCCAAACTCAGAATCGAGCATATCCTCGAACGAACCATCTGTGCGCTGCGTTGGCTCATGGCGCAGGTCTATCTGGGCCTCGGCCTAACCATCGGTCTTTTGATGGTCGTGTTCCTGCGCGAGCTTGCCCACTATCTGCCGCAGGCCATGGAGATGAGCGCTGAAACCGCGATCCTGACGACTCTGACGTTGATCGACCCGTGTCTGGTCGGCCTGGTTGGACAAGATCGATTTTTCCGAGCTTGAAGATCAAACTTCTGGGCTCGATCGCGGAAATTTCGGCGATCCATCTTCTGAAGCTGTTGATGGAGATCAGCAAGGAAAAGGATGCGCCTGTTGATGCCAAGCAGATCCGGTGGTTTTCGGCGATTCATGCGGTTCTGGTCGCTTCGGGCCTTCTGCTGGGGGGTATGGATTGGCTGAAGGAGCGGGCCGTCCCGGCCCATCACGGCACAATCAAGAACGGCCGGGCGTCGGATCACTGACACCCCGCGCGGGCCGGCGGGGCCGTATATCGGCCCGGCCTCGGCCACGCAGAGTTTACAGAGGCAGCGGTCGTCCTTCGGCAATGGCCTCCATCGCGAAATACGAGGTCACGCTGTCCAACTCGACCTTCTCGATCAGGCGCTGATAAACCTTGTCATAACTCGCCATATCCTGCGTGACGACCTTGAGCTGATAGTCATAGTCGCCGCCGATCCGGTGGAAATCCACAACCTCGGGAATGGTGAGGACATGGCTGCGAAAGGCCTTCAGCCACTCAGCCGAGTGGTGACGCGTGCGCAGCATCACGAACACCACCAGGTTCAACCCCAGTTTTTCGCGCGCGATCCGGGCTGTCGACCCCGTGAGCACACCCGTGTCGTTCAGCGCCTTGAGGCGTCGCCAGCACGCGTTTTGAGACAGGCCGACACGCTCGGCCAGTTCACGCTGGGACAGAGTCGCGTCCTTTTGCAGTTCGCGAAGAAGGCGTGTGTCAATTTGATCTATTTTTTCGATCATGATGGATCATATGACCCATGATCTCGGTAAATCAAGCAAAGAAAGGTGAAATTCTCTCGCGAAAACCCGATCATATTCAGGGGCGCAATATGGAGCCGATGACATGACCCTGTCCCATTTTCGTGCAGAAATCCAAGCCGCCACTCGTAAGTCGACCCTGCGCGACGGGCTGATCGGAGAGAACGTTCTGATCCCGGGTCTGCATGGGGACGTGCCGCTTGTGTACGCGGATTACGTTGCCTCGGGCCGCGCATTACGGCAGGTCGAGGATTTTGTGGCCCAGCAGGTGTTGCCGTTCTATGCGAACAGCCACACTGAGGCCTCCTATTGCGGTTCCTACATGACGCGACTGCGCCGCGAGGCGCGCGCGGAAATAGCCCGCATCGTTGGCGCGAGGGGAGATGACGCGGTGATCTTCACCGGGTCCGGTGCCACTGCGGGGCTCAACCGGCTGGTCAGTTTGATGGGAGTGCAAGAGGCTGACCGGCCGGTTGTCTTGATCGGCCCGTACGAGCATCATTCGAACATCCTGCCCTGGCGCGAGAGCAAGGCGCAGGTCATCGAGATCCCCGAAGGCCCCGAGGGCGGGCCGGACATGGCGGTGCTGGAACAGACGCTGATCGAGCATTCGGATTCGGATCTGGTGATCGGGTCATTTTCGGCGGCGTCGAACGTTACGGGCGTGATCACCGACCCCGATCCGGTGACGCGGCTGCTGAAACGGCACGGGGCGCGCGCGGTCTGGGATTATGCCGGGGGTGGGCCCTATCTGCCGATGGATATGGGGCCGGACGAAGCGCGCAAGGATGCCATCGTCGTTTCTCCGCACAAGTTTCCGGGAGGGCCGGGGGCTTCGGGTGTTCTGATCGTGACCCAGAGCGCCGTGCGCCGCACCTGTCCCAGCTGGCCGGGCGGGGGCACGGTCAGCTTCGTTTCGCCCTGGCGCCACGACTACAGCTCCGATCTGGCCACCCGCGAGGAGGCGGGAACCCCGAACGTGATCGGCGACATCCGCGCAGCCCTGGCCTTCATCGTCAAGGATGCCGTGGGCACCGACGAGATCGCCCGGCGCGAGGCGCTGTACAACCGCATGGCGCTGGAGGGATGGCGTGACAACCCGAACCTGACACTGTTGGGTGTGGATCACCCGCACCGCCTGCCGATCTTTTCCTTCCTGGTGCGCGACAACACCGGGCAACCGGTGCACCAACAGCTATTCACCCGGATGCTCAGCGACATCTACGGGATTCAGGCGCGCGGCGGGTGTGCCTGCGCCGGCCCCTATGCGCATCGGCTGCTGGGTATCGACAAGGCGGCCTCGGAGGCGCTGCACGCGGCGTTGTCGGCCGGGGAAGAGATGAAGAAACCGGGTTGGGTGCGGCTGAACTTCTCGTACATGATGCCCGAGGACACGGTTAAGTTCATCATCGACAGCGTCAATGACCTGTCGCGCCGCACGCAGGAATACGCCCCGTTCTACGCCGCCGATCCGGCAACCGCCCGCTTCAAGGCGGCGTGACGGAATTGCCGCTTTTCCCAAGGCCTTGAGACCTGTATGAGGGGCGCAACCAACGGAGCCCCTCATGAACAAGATCACCCCGCAACCCGGCATCATGGACATCGCGCTGTATCAGGGCGGCCAGTCGCATGTCGAGGGCGTGGAAAACGTCATCAAGCTGAGTTCCAACGAAAACCCCTTTGGCCCCAGCCCCAAGGCGATCGAAGCCGTGCGCGACAGCGCCACGATGCTGCATCGCTATCCGGTGACCGATCACTACAACCTGCGCGCCGCGATCGGCGAGCGGCACGGGCTGGACCCCGACCGGATTATTTGTGGCGTGGGCAGTGACGAAGTGCTGCAATTCGTGGCCCAAGCCTATGCCGGGCCGGGGGACGAGGTGATCCATACCGAGCATGGATTCTCGATGTACCCGATCATCGCCCGTATGGCCGGCGCGACCCCGGTCGAGGTGCCCGAGCGCGACCGCAAGGTCGATGTCGATGCGATCCTCGCCGCGGTGACCGACCGCACCCGGATCGTTTTCGTGACCAACCCGGGCAATCCGACCTCTACCATGATCTCGGACGCCGAACTGACGCGCCTGGCCGAGGGCCTGCCGCAGACCTGCCTGATGGTCCTGGATGGCGCCTACGCGGAATTCGTACCGGGCTTTGACGGCGGCGCCGGTCTGGTGGACCGGTTCGAGAACGTAATCATGACCCGCACCTTCTCGAAGATTTACGGGCTGGGCGGCATGCGGGTCGGCTGGGGCTATGCGCAACGCGAAATCATCGACGTGCTGAACCGCGTTCGCCAGCCCTTCAACCTGTCGCTGACGGCCATCGCAGCAGCGGAGGCCGCCGTGGCCGATGTGGAATATGTCGAGTTCTGTCGGGCAGAGAACGCGCGCTTGCGCGAATGGCTGTCGGCCGAACTGGCCAAGATCGGCGTTCCGTCCGATCCGTCCTGCACCAATTTCATCCTCGCGCGGTTCGTGGATCAGGCCGAGGCTGAGGCCTGCGACGCCTATCTGCAATCGAAAGGTTTGATCGTGCGCCGGGTTGCGGGCTACAAGTTGCCCAACGCACTGCGGATCACCGTGGGCGACGAAAAGGCCTGTCGCCGCGTGGTTGCGGCCATCACCGCGTTCAAAGGGGGCGCCGCATGAGCCAGATCTATGATCGTGTGGCGCTGATCGGGTTGGGCCTGATCGCCTCTTCGATGTACTGGGCGATCAAGCGCGCCGGGCTGGCGGGCGAGGTGACAGGCTATGCCCGGTCCGAGGCCACCCGCGACACTGCGCGGCGCATCGGGCTTTGCGACCGGGTCTGCGACACCGCGCAAGAGGCGGTCGAGGGCGCCGATCTGGTTGTCCTGTGTGTTCCGGTCGGGGCGATGGGCGCCGTCGCCAAGGACATCGCGCCGGTGCTAAAGCCCGGCGCGACCGTTTCGGATGTCGGTTCGGTCAAGCGGCACGTTATTCAGGATGTCGGCCCGCATATTCCCGAAGGCGTGCACTTCGTGCCTGCCCACCCATTGGCCGGGACCGAGCATTCCGGCCCCGAATCCGGCTTTGCCGAGCTGTTCGACAACCGCTGGTGCCTGCTAGTGCCGGTCGAAGGGTCCGACCCCGGCGCCATCGCCCGCCTGCGCGCCTTGTGGGAAGGGATGGGGTCCAATGTCGACGAGATGGATGCTGATCACCACGATCTGGTTCTGGCCGTCACCAGCCACGCGCCGCACCTGATCGCCTATACGATGGTGGGTGTGGCCGACGACCTGCGGCGCGTCACCGACTCCGAGGTCATCAAGTACTCTGCCGCCGGTTTCCGTGATTTCACCCGGATCGCGGCCTCGGACCCGACCATGTGGCGCGACGTGTTCCTGACCAACAAGGACGCGACGTTGGAAATCCTCGGTCGCTTTACCGAAGAGCTGTTTGCCCTCCAGCGCGCGATTCGCACGGGCGATGGTCAGCAGCTGTTCGACTATTTCACCCGCACCAGGGCGATCCGGCGCGGCATCATCGACGCGGGTCAGGACACCGACGCCCCCGATTTCGGACGGGTAAAGGCCAAGTCATGAGGGCGGCTCGGGGAACGATCTTGTCGATGGTGGCGGCGGTTCTGGCCCAGGCTGCCAGCGCCGCGGCGCCCGATTCTTCCTTGGTTCCGATTGCACGGCCTGTGCCCGACACGAACCTGGTCACGGCGGCCTATGTCCCGGCAGGGACCGCAACGCCGATCACCGTTTCAGAAAGGACGCGACCCGTGTTGCGGCCCGTTTCCGCTCAGTTTCTGGCTGTTGCCGCGCGCCCGGCTGCACTGCCGTTCCTCGCGCCGGATTCGTCCTTGAAACCTTATCTGCGACCCGAAACGCTGGAACAGGAAATCCTATTCAGGAAACGCAAACTGCAAAAGGGATCGGTGTGCGGCGACATTGCCATACAGGGCAAGCCGGTCGGCACCGTACCCGGCAAGATCCAGGCCTGCGGGATCAAGGATGCGGTCCAAATCACGTCCGTGTCGGGCGTGGCGCTCAGCCGGCCGTCGACGATGGATTGCGGCACGGCCATCGCGTTGAACAAATGGGTCGACAAGACCGTCAAACCGACGTTCAAACGGCGCGGTCCAGTGGTCGAACTGCAGGTTGCCGCACACTACGCTTGCCGCACCCGGAACAACCGGAAAGGCGCCAGGATCTCGGAACATGGCAAGGGTCGGGCCATTGATATCTCGGGGTTCAAAATGGCCGATGGCGAGGTGGTGACAGTTCTGGACGGGTGGCGCAAGAACCCCTCGAAGAAGCAGCTGACCAAGATCTGGCGTGGAGCGTGCGGGCCGTTCGGAACGGTTCTGGGGCCGAATTCCGACCGTTATCACCGGGATCATTTCCATCTGGATACCGCCCGTTACCGCCGCGGCCCCTACTGCCGCTAACGCAGGATCAGGCGCGGAGCAGGCCCCAACGGCAACGGGCCGAGCGCCACGAACCCGTCGCGGAAATTCAGCTGCAGATCCAGCGCATTTGGATTACCCCCCAATCCGGCCAGCAGGTTCAGTGCCCGCGTGACCGGATCAACGGCTTGATCGGGCAGGGCACCCGCAGCATTGGCCATGGCGATCATGTCGCGCCAGTTCTCGGCCTTGATCGCCATTTCGCCGACTGGGATACCCTGTTCATCAACCTCCAACGCGCCGGTTGCCAGCAGCCGCAGTTCGCCCCATTGCACCTCGGCAAGGTGCAGGTCGATCAGGCGGGGTTGCGGACGGCGTTGCTCCAGCGCGGAACGGTCCCAGGTTTTGTCGAAGGTTACGTTCATGTCCAGCTTCAGCGTCTCGAACGCCTGCGGCAGGGACGTGGCCGAGCGCATGAGTGCGCGCAGATCGTCCCCGGGCGAGAACGCATCCGAGTTGATCTTGACGGCATAGCTCTCAGGTGTCTCGACCTGTTCCATCATCAGATGCAGCGATCCGGCGGCCGCGGACTCGGTTCCATCGCGCATGACCGACCACGGACCCGCTGACAGGGCCATCCGTTCCAACTCCAACGCCACGCCCGGTCGCAGGTGAAGTTCGGCCTGTAGGTCCCGGGCCTGAATGGTCGCCGTCTGGTCGAAATACGACAGCCTCTGCGGCGTGTCGGCAAACCGCAACACTTGCCGCCCGGGCCAGATGGCGGGGCTTTGAAACTCGATCCAGTCGGCGCTCCAGGCCGTGCCTGTCGCCGGATCCGCCAGCGCCGGGCTGTCCAACCGGGTGCGGTGATGCAGTGGATAGCCCGAGGTATGGACCTGTGCGAAATCCGCCAGCCAGCCCCGGGCCTGCTGATGGTCGAACCATCCGGTGATCGCGCTGCGCAACCCGTACCCGGCGATGGCCCAATATGCGCTCCAGACGACCGCAAGAAAAATCAGAACTCGTATCAGTCGGCGCATGAGGAATGGCCCTTTTTCCTGCCTTGGAATTGATGTTTATAGACCCAAACGGGCAAGGACCAGAACTATGACGATGTGGGTTTTCGGATACGGGTCGCTTTTGTGGAATCCGGGCTTTCCCGTGGCGCGGCGCGAACACGCGACGCTGCATGGCTATGCCCGGTCGTTCTGCATGCGGTCGATCCACCACCGGGGAACCGAAGAAAACCCCGGGCTGGTCCTGGCGCTGGATGAACATCCCAGTGCGCACTGCAAGGGCTTGGCGCTGGCGGTCGAGCCGGGCCACGAGGCGCGCACGCTGGACGAACTGCGCGAGCGGGAGTTGATCTCGTCGGCCTACGTGGAAAAGATGCTGGACGTTCAGTTGGATGCCGGAGGAACCGTGAATGCGGTGACCTATGTGATCGACCCCGACCATGTGCAGTATTGCGGCGGTCTGCCGCTGGAAGAGCAGGCGCAGATCATAGCCGTGGCCGTCGGCGGGCGCGGCCCCAACACCGAATATCTGTACAACACCGCCGCACATCTGGCCGAGATCGGCCTGCACGACCCGGAACTCGAGTGGTTGTCGAGACGCGTGCGCAGCCTGACCGCATAAAGCCTTGGCGTCGCCGGCGGAAATTCTGTAGATTCTCGACAAAGCAGGCAAAAACCGGGAACAACGCGCATGGCGCAGGCACAGCACGGCGCGAGACCACATTTCTCGCAACCGATCCGGCAAATCGTGATGATGCTGATCGCAATCGGGCTTTCGGGGCTGGGCGTGTTTCTGGCGCTTCCCTATGTGCGGCCGGTCTTCGAAGCGAACCCCTATCTGAACGGATTCATCCTTCTGGTCTTTTTCATCGGGGTGTTGGCCTGTTTCTATCAGGTGACGCAGTTGATCGGTTCGGTTCGCTGGATCGAGGCCTTCGTTGGCGGCGTCGTTCGCGAGGACGCCCAGACACCGCAATTGCTGGCCCCGTTGGCGTCGCTGCTGCGGTCACGCGGGGCGCGGTCCCAGATCAGCGCCAGCTCGGCCCGGTCGATTCTGGATTCGGTGGCCGTGCGGATCGAGGAAGAGCGCGAGTTCACCCGCTACATCACCAACCTTCTGATCTATCTGGGGCTGTTGGGCACCTTTTTCGGTCTGGCCACGACCGTTCCGGCCATCGTCGACACGATCCGCAGCCTGAACCCGCAGGAAGGCGAAGAAGGCTTGGCCGTGTTCAACCGTCTCATGTCCGGTCTGGAAAGCCAGCTTCAGGGCATGGGCGTGGCCTTTGGCTCTTCGCTGCTGGGGCTTGCGGGGTCGTTGATCGTCGGGCTGCTCGAGTTGTTCGCGGGTCACGGTCAGAACCGGTTCTACCGCGAGCTTGAGGAGTGGTTGTCCTCGATCACCCGGGTCGGGTTTGCCGCCGGCGACGAAGGCGGCGCCGAACTGGCCGTGCTGACGCCGGTTCTGGATGCGATGTCCGAACAGATGGACGCGCTGCAGGATCTGTTCGTCGCCCAGCAGGAAGACCGGGCCGAGGTTTCGGCCAGGTTGAGCAGCCTGGTCGACGTCATCGCCGAGATGAACCAGCGCCAGGCGCAGGGCGAGGACGTGACCGCCGCGCTGGAACGTGTGGCGCTGGGGCAAGAGGCGTTGTTGGATCACATGCGCGAACATGGCGCGGGCGAGGGGTTCGATGCCGAAAGCCGCATGCGCCTGCGGTCGATGGACGTGCAGTTGCTGCGCATTCTCGAAGAGATTGCGGCCGGTCGCCAAGACAGCATGAACGAATTGCGCAAGGATTTCGAGGTACTGATCAAGGCGCTGACCTCGTCACGCGGGGCGGTGCGACCGGCCTCGGGAGGAGACTAGATCATGGCCCTGTCCCGCCGCACCGGTCAGCGTTTTCAGGGCTCGGTCTGGCCCGGATTCGTCGATGCGATGACGGGGCTGTTGATGGTGCTGACCTTCGTGCTGACGATCTTCATGGTGGTGCAGTTCGTTCTGCGTGAAACGATTTCGGGGCAGGAGGATGAACTGACCCTGCTGTCGGACAAGGTCGCGGCGCTGGCCGACGCGCTGGGGCTGGAAGAGCGGGAAAACAGTCGCCTTCAGGCTCGCCTGGGCGCCTTGAATGCAACCCTGTCGCAGACGGAACAGGATCTGGCACAGGCACAGGCGCTGGTGTCTTCGTTGACCGCCGAGCGCGACCAGCGCGCCGCCGAACTGGAGGCCGCCCAGACGCGGATCACCGGGTTCGAAGCGCAGGTGGCCGCCCTGCTGGCCGAACAGCAGCGCACGCAGGCTCGGATTGGCGCTTTGGAAGATCAACGTCAGCAGTTGCTGTCCGAGCAGGAGGCGCTGAACCTGGCGCTGGCCCAAAGCCGGAACGAGATCGACGCCCAGACCGAGGCCGCGCGGCTGGCGGCGGCGCGGCGCGAGGCGCTTGAGGCGATGGTGGCGGATTTGGAAAAGGCCGGCGAGGAGCAGGCGGCGCAGATTTCCCAGTTGCAGTCCCGGTTGACCGAGGAAGAAGCCGCCCGCCTGGCCGAGACTGCGGCCGCCGAAGCGTTGCGTGAGAAACTGCAGGACGCGGATGCCGAATTGACCGCGATGACGCTGGCGCTCGAGGCGCAGCGGAAAGAGGCCGAGGAAACCCTGACCCTGCTGGCGGCGGCCGAGGCCGCCAAGGCCGAGCTGGAGCGGCAATTCGGTGAATTGAACCCCGAAGAACTCAAGGTCCGGTTGGAGGCGGCGTTGACCGCCCGGACAGAGGCCGAGACCGAGGCCGACCGGCAACGGAGGCTGGCAGCCGAGCGCGAGGCCCTGTTGGAGATTGCTCGTGACACGCTGGCCGAGGAAAAGGCCATTTCGACCGAGGCGCAGCGCCAGACGGCTTTGCTGAACCAGCAGATAGCCGCTTTGCGCAATCAGTTGGGGTCGCTTCAGGCCCTGTTGGATGACTACAAGGAACGCAACGCCGCCGCCGAGGTGCAGATTCAGACGCTTGGGCAGGACCTGAACGCAGCTTTGGCGCGGGCCGCTTCGGAAGAGAGGAAACGGCGGCTTCTGGAAGAGGCGGAACGGATCCGTCTCGAGGCCGAGGCCGAGAAACTGGCCGGCCAGAACCAGGAGCTTGCGCGGCAGGCAGAGGATCTGCAACGCTATCGTTCCGAGTTCTTCGGCCGGCTGCGGGACGTTCTGGGCAACCAGGAGGGGGTGCGCATCGAGGGCGACCGTTTCGTGTTCTCCTCCGAAGTTCTGTTCCCGCCGGGGTCGGCCGTCCTGTCGGAAGACGGCAAGCGCGAAGTCGCCAAGGTGGCCAACATCCTGCGCAGCGTGGCGGCGGAAATCCCGTCGGAACTGAACTGGGTGATCCGTGTGGACGGTCATACCGATAACGTTCCGGTGACGCCCGGCGGGCGGTATCGCGATAATTGGGAGCTCAGTCAGGCGCGGGCTTTGTCGGTCGTGCGCTACATGGTCGACGAACTGGGAATCCCACCCAATAGGCTTGCCGCCAACGGGTTTGGTGAGTTTCAGCCCGTGGATAACGCCGACACGCCCGAAGCCCGCGCAAGAAACCGCCGGATCGAGCTGAAGCTGACCGAACGCTGACACGGCGAATTTCGAACGGACGTCGGCAGCCGGTTGTCCGCCTCAATGCAGTTGCATATCGAAGAAAAAGTCGCGATGGTCCCAGGCGCATCGCCTGGGCCGGTTCCTGCCATGGCAATGCAGCCTATGGCTGTGGTCGCAAGGGCAATTGTCCAGATAATTGCGATTTGGCAGGTCATACCGTTTTCCGAATTGGATGGCTGTTTCGGATTATACGGTTGGCAGGTGCCGATCCGTCGCTGGGCCCGCCAAATGGGAGCAACGCATAAAAAAACCCGGCAGCACCGCTGCCGGGTCCCATGTCTGATGTCCCATCGGGGTCAGTCCGCTGTCAACAGTGGCGGTTTGTTGCCGGAAATCCGCGGGTTTTCAGGGCCGAGAATCTCCAGATCCAACTCGCCCTTCTTGACCGACACGCGAACCACGCCGCCCTTTGCCAGCTTGCCAAACAACAGCTCTTCGGCCAGGGGCTTTTTGATGTGCTCCTGGATCACGCGACCCAATGGGCGGGCGCCCATCTTGTCGTCATAGCCCTTGTCAGCCAGCCATTCGGCAGCCTTTGGGGTCAGGTCGATGGTCACGCCACGATCCAGCAACTGCGCCTCAAGCTGCAGAACGAATTTCTCGACCACCTGCAGGATGACCTCTTTCGGCAGCGGGGCGAACGAGATCACCGCGTCCAGACGGTTGCGGAATTCAGGGGTGAACATCCGTTCGATTGCGGCGGTATCTTCACCCTCACGCCGGTCGCGGGCAAAGCCGATAGCGGCCTTGGCCTGTTCCTGCGCGCCCGCGTTCGAGGTCATGATCAACACCACGTTGCGGAAGTTCACCGTCCGGCCGTTGTGATCGGTCAGCTCGCCGTGGTCCATCACCTGCAGCAGGATGTTGAACACATCTGGGTGCGCTTTCTCGATCTCGTCCAGCAGCAGCACGCAATGCGGGTGCTGGTCAACGCCGTCAGTCAGCAGTCCGCCCTGATCGAAGCCGACATAGCCCGGAGGCGCACCGATCAGACGGCTGACCGCGTGTTTCTCCATGTATTCCGACATGTCGAAGCGCAGCAGTTCCACGCCGAGTGTATCGGCCAGTTGCTTGGCGACCTCGGTTTTGCCCACACCGGTCGGGCCGGCGAACAGGTAGTTTCCGATCGGTTTTTCCGGCTCGCGCAGACCGGCCCGTGCCAGCTTGATTGCGCTGGACAGAGCCTCGATTGCCTGGTCCTGCCCGAACACCACCCGTTTCAACGAGTTCTCAAGGTCCTTCAGAACCTCGGCATCGTCCTTGGTGACATTCTTCGGCGGAATGCGCGCGATCTTGGCCACCACGGCCTCGATCTCCTTGACGCCGATGGTCTTGCGCCGCTTGCTTTCAGCCACAAGATGCTGGGCCGCACCGGCCTCGTCGATCACGTCGATCGCCTTGTCAGGCAGTTTGCGGTCGTTGATGTAACGCGCAGACAGCTCGACCGCGGTCTTGATCGCGTCGGCGGTGTATTTGATGTCGTGATGCTCTTCGAAATAGGGCTTGAGACCGCGCAGGATCTTCACGCTGTCCTCGACCGAGGGTTCATTTACGTCGATCTTCTGGAACCGGCGCGACAACGCGCGGTCCTTCTCGAAGTGCTGGCGGAACTCCTTGTAGGTGGTCGAACCCATGGTGCGCAGCTTGCCGCCCTGCAACGCAGGCTTCAGCAGGTTCGAGGCATCCATGGCCCCGCCCGACGTAGCGCCGGCACCGATCACGGTGTGAATCTCGTCGATGAACAGCACGGCGTCGGGGTGGTCCTCAAGCTCGGTCACCACGGCCTTGAGCCGCTCTTCGAAATCGCCACGATAGCGCGTGCCGGCCAGCAGCGCGCCCATGTCCAGCGAATAGATGGTCGTGTTCGACAGCACCTCGGGCGCGTCGCCCTGAACGATCTTGTAGGCCAGTCCTTCCGCAATCGCCGTCTTGCCCACACCCGGATCACCCACCAGCAGCGGGTTGTTCTTGCGTCGGCGGCACAGAACCTGAATGCAGCGCTCGACCTCGTCGGCGCGACCGATCAGCGGATCGACATCGCCTGCGCGGGCCTTGGCGTTCAAGTCCACGCAATACTTGCCCAGCGCGCTTTCCTTCTGGTCGGCTTCGCCGGCAGAGGACTGGGTTTCCTCTTCGCCCTGATCAGCCCCGGTGACCGGGCGATTTTCGCCATAGGCCGGGTCCTTGGCCACACCATGCGCGATGAAATTCACCGCGTCATAGCGGGTCATGTCCTGCTCTTGCAGGAAATAGGCGGCGTTGCTTTCACGCTCGGCGAAAATGGCCACCAGCACGTTCGCACCGGTCACCTCGGTCCGACCCGAACTTTGGACATGAATCGCCGCTCGCTGGATCACGCGCTGGAATGCCGCGGTCGGCACCGCCTCGGACCCGTCGATGTCGGTGACGAGGTTCGACAGGTCTTCGTCTATGAATTCGACCAAAGACCGGCGCAATTCTTCCAGATCCACGCTGCACGCCTTCATGACGCGCACCGCGTCAGGCTCCTCAAGCAACGCCAGCAGAAGATGTTCCAGCGTTGCGAATTCGTGACGCCGTTCGTTCGCCGCCGCCAGGGCCGCATGGATGGCTTGTTCAAGTGTGCTCGAGAATGAAGGCACGCGGGTGCTCCTCTAGTATTGGGCCGGACAGGGGGTTCGAGAATGGGTCGGATCCCCATCCCAACCATGACCTCATACTATTAGAGTTTGGTTGATCAGGCCGACGCTTCAAGGGTTTTCTTTCACTTGACAGTCACATTTACTGCGACCGTGTCCGTGATGAAGGGCATTTAGGCATCAAAAACGGTCTTTTCTAGCCCTGATCTCGGCAAAAACCTGGACGGGGTCTGCGCCGACCATGCCCAGATGCGCCTGAATGGCGGGATCCCTGGCGCGCAGAAACGGGTTCGTTGCCTTTTCCAGGCCCAATGATGACGGAACGGTCGGTCGGCCTGCCGCCCGCGCCGCGTCGATTTCGGCAGCGCGTCGTTGCAGGGCGGGGTTTTCCGGATCGACGGTCAAGGCAAACCGCGCGTTGGACTGGGTATATTCGTGCCCGGAACAGACCAGCGTATCGTCGGGCAGGGCGGCCAGTTTGGACAACGAGGACCACATCTGCTCGGCGTTGCCCTCGAACAGGCGGCCGCAGCCCAGCGCCATCAGGCTGTCGGCGGTGAACACCGCATGGCTTTGCGGCATGTAATAGGCAACATGGCCCACCGTGTGTCCCGAAACGTCAAAGACCTCGACAGGTTCGCCGCCGATTTCGAACAGGTCGCCCTCGGCCACCTGCATATCCAGGCTGGGAAGACGATGCGCGTCGGCCGCGGCGCCGACGACCTGGGCTGGGTGCCGGTCCAGTATGTCGGCCAAGCCATCGACGTGGTCCCAGTGGTGATGGGTCAGCAGCACATGGGTCAGGCGCCAGCCGCGTGCGTCGAGTTCGGACAAGATCGGGCCAGCCTCGGGGGCGTCGATCAGGGCCGTTTCGCCGGTGGTCGCGTCATGGGCCAGAAAGGCGTAGTTGTCGCTGAGGCACGGAACGGTGACGATTTCAAGAGGCATGGCCTTTTGCCCTTTCGTTGCTAGACTGCGGCCAGCTAAGCCGATTGACCGGGTGTCCGCAATGCATCTCGATGTGCAGGATCTGAGAAACTTCTACTATCGCAGCACGTTGGGGCGGGCCGCGCAGGCCGCCATTCGTGGGCGGTTGGTCGAGTTTTGGCCCGAGGCCAAAGGACAGACGGTTGCGGGGTTCGGCTTTGCCGTTCCGCTGTTGCGTCCGTATCTGGCGGATGCGAGGCGTGTGGTGGGCTTGATGCCCGGCCCGCAGGGGGTGATGCCCTGGCCCGCGGGAATGCCCAATGTGTCGGTGCTGACCGAAGAAACCGCGTGGCCCATTGAGACCGGACATGTGGACAAGCTGGTGGTGATGCACGGGCTGGAAACCTCAGAACGGCCCAGCCAGTTGCTGGAGGAATGCTGGCGCGTGCTGGGCCCCGGCGGACGCGCCATATTCGTAGTGCCCAACCGGGCCGGGCTGTGGTCACGGACCGATCGCACGCCGTTCGGGTATGGCCACCCGTACTCGGCGACCCAGTTGGACAAACAGCTGCGGGCTCACCATTTCCTGCCCGAAAAACACTGCTCGGCCCTCTACATGCCGCCGTCGTTTCGGCGCTTCTGGCTGCGCTCGGGCAGTCTGATCGAGAAAGCCGGCCAGCGCATTCCGACGATCATGGCCGGCGGGGTGCTGATGGTCGAGGCCGGCAAGCAGGTGTTTCCCCCCAGCGGCAGCGTCACGAAAGATCGGCAAAAACGCCCGATCAAAGCGCTGGACGGGCTGTTGAAGCCGGCGTGATGGCCTAGGCGCGGAAGGTCAGGCACAGAGGCGAAAAGCTGAGGGAAATCGGCCACAGGAATCGCAAAAACCCGCAACCTGGTAACATTTTTCACCGCGCTAGATGGGTTCAAAGGGTCGCACTTGACGTAAGTGCATGAAATCAAAGGTTTTGTGGATAAACTGCCATCCGGCATAACATATTGCTAGGTTGGATTGGCTCTGCTACATCCCCGGTGATTTTGATCCCCGCCCTTCAAGGACGGGGTTTCTTCACGCCCCCGGGCTGGCTGTTGCCGTGCAAATCCGGGGCCTAAAATATCGGAAGGGTGGACGTGTCCGAACCAGCTTCGATTTCCACGGGCATCGCCAAGCGCTATGCCACGGCGATCTTCGAGATCGCAAAAGAGAACAATGACCTTGCGGGCCTGGAATCCGGCATCAACGACCTGTCGGAGGCCCTGAGCGAAAGCGCCGAGTTGCGCGACGTGATTTCTTCACCTTTGATTTCGCGCGCCGACCAGCAGAAGGCGATCACTGCCGTTGCCGAAAAGATGGGGCTGAACCCGATCCTGCGCAACACGCTGGCGCTGATGGCGCAGAAACGCCGGCTGTTCGTGCTGCCGCAGTTGATCAAGGTCCTGCGCGAGATGCTGGCCGAGGAGCGCGGGGAAATCACTGCCGAAGTCGTGTCGGCCAAATCGCTGACCAAGACCCAGCTTGAAAAGCTGTCCAAGACACTGTCCGAGCGCGTGGGCAAGGACGTGACCATCCATGCGACCGTCGATGAAAGCCTCATCGGTGGTCTTGTCGTCAAAGTGGGCTCGCAGATGATCGACAGCTCGATCCGCTCCAAGCTCAACTCCCTACAGAATGCAATGAAAGAGGTCGGATAAATGGGTATCCAAGCTGCAGAGATTTCTGCGATCCTGAAGGACCAGATCAAGAATTTTGGTCAAGAAGCCGAAGTGGCCGAAATCGGCCGTGTGCTGAGCGTCGGTGACGGTATCGCCCGTGTGTACGGCCTGGACAACGTGCAAGCAGGCGAGATGGTCGAGTTCCCCGGCGGCATCATGGGCATGGCGCTGAACCTCGAGGCCGACAACGTCGGTGTCGTGATCTTCGGCTCGGACCGTGACATCAAGGAAGGTGACACCGTCAAGCGCACCAAGTCGATCGTGGACGTTCCGGTTGGTGACGAGCTGCTGGGCCGCGTTGTTGACGGCTTGGGCAACCCGCTGGACGGCAAGGGCCCCATCAATGCCAAGCAGCGCGGCGTCGCCGACGTCAAGGCGCCGGGCATCATCCCGCGTAAATCGGTGCACGAGCCGATGGCGACCGGCCTGAAGTCGGTTGACGCTATGATCCCGATCGGCCGCGGCCAGCGCGAGCTGATCATCGGTGACCGTCAGACCGGCAAGACCGCCGTGGCTCTGGACACCATCCTGAACCAGAAGGTCTACAACGACGCCGCCGGCGACGATGAATCGAAAAAGCTGTACTGCGTCTACGTGGCCATCGGCCAGAAGCGTTCGACCGTGGCCCAGCTGGTGAAGAAACTGGAAGAATCCGGCGCCATCGAATACTCGATCGTCGTGGCCGCAACTGCGTCTGACCCGGCGCCGATGCAGTTCCTGGCACCCTATGCCGCAACCGCGATGGCTGAATACTTCCGCGACAACGGCCGCCACGCCCTGATCATCTACGATGACCTGTCCAAACAGGCCGTCGCCTATCGTCAGATGTCGCTGCTGCTGCGCCGTCCGCCGGGGCGTGAAGCCTATCCGGGCGACGTTTTCTACCTGCACTCGCGCCTGCTGGAGCGTTCGGCCAAGCTGAACGAGGACTTCGGCGCCGGTTCGCTGACCGCTCTGCCGGTCATCGAAACCCAGGGCGGCGACGTGTCGGCCTTTATTCCGACCAACGTGATCTCGATCACCGACGGCCAGATCTTCCTGGAAACCGAGCTGTTCTATCAGGGTATCCGCCCCGCCGTGAACACCGGTCTGTCGGTTTCGCGCGTGGGTTCGTCGGCTCAGACCAACGCGATGAAGTCGGTTGCCGGTCCGGTGAAACTGGAACTGGCCCAGTATCGCGAAATGGCTGCCTTTGCGCAGTTTGGCTCTGACCTCGATGCCGCAACCCAGCAGCTGCTGAACCGTGGTGCGCGTCTGACCGAGCTGATGAAGCAGCCGCAGTACTCGCCGCTGACCAACGCGGAAATCGTCTGCGTGATCTTCGCCGGTACCAACGGCTATCTCGACAAGATCGACGTTTCGGACGTTGGCCGTTATGAGGCCGGTCTGCTGGCGCATCTGCGCGGCAAGCATGCCGATCTGCTGCAGTGGATCACCGACGAAGATCCCAAGATCAAGGGCGAGGCTGCCGACAAGATCAAGGCTGCGCTGGACGAATACGCCGCAACCTTCGCTTAAGGAGACGCGGCGATGCCAAGTCTTAAGGACCTTAAAAACAGGATCGAGTCGGTCAAATCGACCCGCAAGATCACCAAGGCCATGCAGATGGTCGCGGCCGCGAAACTGCGCCGCGCCCAGGAAGCTGCGGAACAGTCGCGCCCCTACGCCGAGCGGTTCAATGCCGTGATGGCGGGGCTGGCAGCATCGGTCGGGGGCAGCGACAGCGCCCCCAAGCTGCTGCGCGGCACGGGCAGCGACGATGTCCACCTTCTGGTCGTGATGACGGCCGAGCGTGGGCTCTGCGGCGGCTTCAACTCGAACATCGCCCGCCTGGCCCGCGCCAAGGCGGACGAGCTGCGCGGCAAGGGCAAGACGGTCAAGATCCTGACCGTAGGCAAGAAAGGTCGCGACGCGCTCAAGCGTGACTATGGCGACCTGTTCGTCGGTCACATCGACCTGAGCGAGGTCAAGCGCATCGGCTATGCCAATGCGCAGGACATCGCAAAGGACATCCTGTCGCGTTTCGACGCGGGCGAGTTCGACGTTGCCACGATCTTCTACGCGAAGTTCCAGAACGTCGTGACCCAGATCCCGACGGCCCAGCAGATCATCCCCGCCTCGTTCGAGGATGCCGAAGGGGACGACGGCGGCGCCGTGTTCGACTACGAGCCCAGCGAAGAGGCCATTCTGGCCGATTTGCTGCCCAAGGGGGTCGCCACGGCGATTTTCTCGGCTCTGCTTGAAAACGGGGCCTCGGAACAGGGTGCACGGATGTCCGCGATGGACAACGCGACGCGCAACGCGGGCGAGATGATCGACAAGCTGACGATCCAGTTCAACCGCTCGCGTCAGGCCGTGATCACCAACGAGCTGATTGAAATCATTTCCGGCGCCGAAGCGCTGTAGAGACAAACCGGAGACGAAACATGGCGAATGCAAAAGGCAAAGTCACACAGATCATCGGGGCCGTCGTCGACGTGCACTTCGACGATCAGCTGCCTGAAATTCTGAACGCGCTGGAAACTGAAAACAACGGCAAGCGCCTGGTGCTGGAAGTTGCCCAGCACCTGGGTGAGAACACCGTCCGTACCATCGCGATGGACGCAACCGAAGGCTTGGTCCGCGGGGCCGAGGTTGTTGACACCGGCGCACCGATCTCGGTGCCGGTCGGCAACGCCACCTTGGGCCGCATCCTGAACGTGGTCGGCGAGCCGATCGACGAAAAAGGCCCGGTCGAAGCGACTGAAACCCGCGCCATCCACCAGCCCGCCCCCTCGTTCGACGAACAGTCGACCGAGTCGGAAATCCTGGTCACCGGCATCAAGGTCGTTGACCTGCTGGCCCCCTACGCCAAAGGCGGCAAGATCGGTCTGTTCGGCGGCGCTGGTGTGGGCAAGACCGTTCTGATCATGGAGCTGATCAACAACATCGCGAAAGTGCACTCGGGCTTCTCGGTGTTCGCCGGTGTTGGTGAACGGACCCGTGAAGGCAACGACCTGTACCACGAGATGATCGAATCGAACGTCATCAAGCCCGACAACCTGTCGGAAAGCCAGGTGGCCCTGGTCTACGGCCAAATGAACGAGCCTCCGGGGGCGCGTGCCCGTGTTGCTCTGACCGGTCTGACCCTGGCCGAGCAGTTCCGCGACCAGTCCGGTACCGACGTTCTGTTCTTCGTCGACAACATCTTCCGCTTCACGCAGGCGGGCTCCGAGGTGTCGGCTCTGCTGGGTCGTATTCCTTCGGCTGTGGGCTACCAGCCGACGCTGGCCACCGACATGGGCGCCCTGCAGGAACGCATCACCTCGACCAAGAAGGGCTCGATCACCTCGGTGCAGGCGATCTACGTGCCCGCGGACGACCTGACCGACCCTGCGCCGGCAACCTCGTTCGCGCACCTGGACGCAACCACCGTTCTCAACCGTGCGATCTCGGAAAAGGGTATCTACCCGGCCGTGGACCCGCTCGACTCGACCTCGCGCCTGCTTGACCCGGCCATCGTCGGCGAGCGTCACTACAAGGTTGCGACCGACGTTCAGCAGATCCTCCAGCGCTACAAGTCGCTGCAGGACATCATCGCCATCCTCGGCATGGACGAACTGTCGGAAGAGGACAAGCTGACCGTGGCCCGCGCCCGTAAGATCGAGCGCTTCCTGTCGCAGCCGTTCGACGTGGCCGAAGTCTTCACCGGTTCGCCGGGTGTTCAGGTTCCGCTGGAAGTTACCATCGACTCGTTCGAGCGTGTCGTGGCCGGCGAATTCGACCACCTGCCCGAAGCGGCCTTCCTGATGGTTGGTGGCATCGACGAAGTGATCGCCAAAGCCGAGAAGATGGCCGCAGCAGCTGCCTAAGGAGTATCCCCGATGGCAAACACGATGCAATTCGACCTCGTCAGCCCGGAGCGGAGCCTTGCTTCGCTTCAGGCCAGCGCGGTCCAGATTCCCGGCGCGGACGGGGACATGACGGCGATGCCCGATCATGCCCCCACGATCACGACGCTGCGTCCGGGCATCCTGAAGGTCGAAGCGCCCGAAGGGACCAGCGAATACCTGGTCACCGGCGGGTTTGCCCAGATCAACGGCGATGCCCTGTCGGTGCTGGCCGAAAAGGCCATCCCGGTTGACGAAGTGACCCGCACCCATCTGGACGAGCTGATTGCCGAGGCGCGCGCCTCGCACGAGGCGGCGAAGGAAAACGGCGAGCAGACCATTGTCGACGAGGCAGCCAAGCTGTTGGCCGACATGGAAGCGCTGGGAACGCATATGAGCCTGTAAGGCCACTGCACTATCGGAATTGGAAACGGCCCTGCTGCTGCGGGGCCGTTTTTTTGTCGTGATTTTGTCAGGGTGCAGGGCTAAGCTTCGGAAATTCAAGCCAAAGAAGAATGATGAAGAAATTTCTGACTCACCCTATTGGAATTGACCAAGGCGAGGCGGTCTTGTTTTCGGAATTCGCCGACGGCGGCGATATGTGGACAGGCGAAGGGCCGCGCGAGCGGCGCGCCGCCATTCGCTTCAACGAAGCTTTCCGCTCGGCCCCGGTCGTGCAGATTGGCGTTTCTCTTTGGGATGTCGATACGTCTTCGGCCCTGCGCGCCGAATTGTTGGCCGAGAACATCAGCCCGCAAGGTTTTGACGCTGTGTTTCGCACATGGTCCGACACCCGCATCGCCCGAATTCGGGTCGCATGGACGGCAACCGGCGAGGTTTCGCACCCGGATGACTGGGACATCTCGTGACCGGCTTTGTCGGGCAACGAAAAAAAGCGAAAACCGGCTGAGCGGTTTTCGCTTTGGGGTCGTGAAGGTCCAGGCGGTCGCCCGGTCAGCTCGTGTGGTACAGCGTCTCGTAGATCGGGGTCAGGGTTTTGTCTTCGAACAGGGACGACACTGAGGTTCCGTTCCAGATGTTCAGGATCGCCTGAGTAAAGATCGGCGCGGTCGGAACCGTGCGGATGTTCTTGGCATCCTGGATTTCCTTGGTGGGCTGGATCGTGTCGGTCAGAACCAGCGATTTCATCGCCGAGTTCGATACCCGCTCGACGGCGGGGCCGCTCATGACGCCATGGGTGATGTAGGAATGCACTTCCTTGGCCCCGTTGTCCATCAGGACCTGGGCCGCCTTGCACAGGGTCCCGGCGGTGTCGCAGATGTCATCCACGATCAGGCAGATCTTGTCGGTCACGTCGCCGATCACAGTCATCTCGGCCACTTCTCCGGCCTTTTCGCGGCGTTTGTCCACGATCGACAGCGGGGCGTTGATGCGTTTGGCCAGTTCGCGGGCACGGGCCACGCCGCCCACGTCGGGCGAGACGACCATGATTTCGTCCAGCCGGTCCTTGAACTGGTTTTTCACGTCCAGCGCAAAGATCGGCGAGGCATAGAGGTTGTCGACTGGGATGTCGAAAAAGCCCTGGATCTGGGCGGCGTGCAGATCCATGGTCAGAACCCGCTCGATCCCGGCACCGGTCAGCATGTTGGCCACCAGTTTGGCGCTGATCGGGGTGCGGGCCTTGGTGCGGCGGTCCTGACGAGCGTAGCCGAAATAGGGGATCACAGCCGTGATCCGACGCGCCGAAGACCGGCGCAATGCGTCGGCGATGATCAGCAGCTCCATCAGGTTGTCATTGGCCGGGTTCGAGGTCGGCTGGATGATGAACATGTCCTCGCCGCGGACGTTTTCGAACACCTCGACGAAGATTTCTCCGTCGTTGAAGCGTTCGACGCGGGCATCGACCAACCCCTGCTCGACACCTCGGTGCAGGCTCATGCGGCGGGCAATGGATTCGGCAAGCGGAAGGTTTGCGTTCCCAGCGATAAGCTTGGGTTCGTGACGTGTCGGCATCGGCTGAGGTCCCCGGGCAGCAGTGGCAATGTGACAGATTCGTGATGTTGACACCGCTTAGCATGGCCTTACCGTCACGCAAAGATAACAGGGTGGAGAAAGTGCACATGGCCGACATTGACTACTTTTTTGCGACACTGTCGCCCTATTCCTACCTCGCCGGACTGCGGCTGGAGGAGATCGCGGCCAAGCACGGCGCCACCATCGCGTACAAGCCTGTTGACATCATAGCGCTGTTCGGGCGCACCGGCGGCGTGCCCCCCAAGGACCGCCACCCGTCGCGCATCGAGTATCGTGCGCAGGAACTGGTGCGCCAAGCCAAGAAGACGGGCCTGCCGTTCAACCTGCAACCTGCACATTGGCCGACCAACGCAGCGCCGTCCTCATACGCCATCATCGCGGCCATTCAGGATGGATCGGGCGACGTGGGCAAGCTGTGCCATTCCTTTCTGCGCGCCTGCTGGGCCGAGGACAGGGACATCGCGCAGGATGACGTGATCCGCGACTGTCTGGCCGGGGCGGGCTTTGACCCGGCGCTGGCCGACAGCGGCCTGCTGATCGGGGCCGAGACCTACGCCGCCAATCTCGAAGAAGCGGTGGACCGCGGCGTGTTTGGCGCGCCTTTCTACATCACGCAAGACGACCAAAGGTTCTGGGGGCAGGACCGGCTTGAGGATCTGGACCAGCATCTGGCGACGCTCAAGGCATGACCAAGGCCAAGCCCGTGCTGCCGCCCGTTCACGTTCGCACTCTTGAGGCGGGCACCCGAAAGGTGCTGGCGCTGCATTGCACGATCGCGCATTCCGGTGCGTGGTCGGGTCTGGCGGCCGCTTTGGGCAACCGGGCCACGCTGATCGCACCCGACATGCTGTCGCACGGGCGCAGCCCGGATTGGGACGGGCAGGGAGACTTCTTCGACCTGACCACAGCCCTGTCGCGGGCGCAGCTGAGCGAACCGATGGACGTGATCGGGCATAGTTTCGGTGCGATGGTCGCGCTGCGGCTGGCCATCGAATACCCGGACCTGGTGCGCAGCGCCGTTCTGATCGAACCCGTGTTCTTTGCCGTCGCCCACCAAGACGCGCCTGCGCTTGCGGCGCAACACGCGGCCGAGTCTCAGCCCTACAAAGCCGCCCTTGCTGAAGGCGACGCGCCCCGGGCCGCCCGCCTGTTCAACCGCATGTGGGGCACGACCGACCGTAGCCCGCGCTGGCCGGATCTGCCCGAGCGGACCCGAAATGCGATGATCCGGGGTGTTGGCGTGGTTGGCGCGGTCGAGGGGCCGCTGTTCCGCGATACTACTGGCCTGCTGGCCCCGACGGCCATGGCGCGGGCTACGATGCCGATCCTGCTGCTGCATGGTTCGGCCTCGCACCCGATCATGGCGGTGGTCAATGCCGGGCTGCGCGCCCGCTTGCCCGATGCCCGGCAGGCTGTTCTTGAGGGGGCAGGGCACATGCTGCCCATCTCGCACCCGGGCGAGACGGCAGCGCAGGTCGAGGCGTTCTGGCGCGCCTAGAGCAGCGCCAGGAACCGGTCGATTTCTTCGGTCGGTGTCGACCAGTCGCAGACGAACCGGCAGGCGAGCATCTCGTCCTCGTCCAGGCCGTCCAGCGAGTCGCCCCACAGGTGATAGATCGCACCGGCCGCGTCCAGCCGCTTGTGCAGGCTGCGGGGAAAGCTGGCAAAGATGATGTTGGCCTGGGGTTCATGCAGAAACTGCGCACCCGCAGCCCGCAGCCCATCGGCCAGACGCGCACAGTTGGCGTTAGCCTTTCGGGCCGATCGCAGCCACAGATCATCGCGCAGATAGGCCGCCATCTGGGCCGACAGATACCGGTGCTTGGAAAACAGATGCGCCCCGCGCTTGCGGCGCAACTCGAACTCCCAGGCCTTGCTTTCGTCGAAGAAGATCACCGCTTCGACCCCCATCAGCCCGTTCTTGGTGCCGCCAAAGCTGACCGCATCCACGCCCGCCTTCCACGTCATCTCGGCCGGAGAGCAGTTCAGCGTGACCAGCGCATTGGTGAACCGTGCGCCATCCATGTGGACGGGCAGGCCGAACTCCTTGGCGACCCCGCACAGCGCTTGCAGCTCGGCCAGCGAATAGACCGAGCCCCGCTCGGTCACCTGAGTGATCGACACCGGGCCACGCTGAGGACCGTGCACGCCGCGGGTCTCTTCTGCGGCGATGGTGCGGCGCAGTGCATCCGGCTGCATCTTGTCGCCGCCCGGAACCAGCGTCAGCTTGGCGCCGGTGTAGAATTCGGGCGCGTTGCACTCGTCCTCATGAATATGCGCGACGGGCGAGCAGAATATGGTCTCCCACGGTTGCGACAGGGTCGCCAGGGCCAGCGAGTTGGCCGCCGTTCCGGTTGCCACCAGATAGACCGCTGCCCCGGGCGCCTCAAAGATGGCCCGAATCCGGTCGCGCACTTCGTTCATCAGATCGTCGGCGCCGTAAGCCATCTGATAGCCCTGATTGGCCTCGGCCAGAGCGGTCAGGACCTCGGGGTGGACGGGCCCGGAATTGTCAGAGGCGAAATGCATCAGGTTGGCTCCTCGATGATGTAGTCTTCCCACTCTTCCTCGGGCGTCTCGAATTCGGACACGGTCAGGCCCTGAACCGAAACGCCAGCGGCGTGGACGCTGTCGGGCGACCCTGACAGCAACGGGTGCCAATCGTAAAGGGGCTTGCCCTCCCACAACAGGCGGTAGGCGCAGGTCTGCGGCAACCAGTAGGCGTGTTCGTGAATGTTGTCCGGGCGCATGACGATGCATTCCGGTACGAACTGGTGGCGGATGTCATACTGGGTGCAGCGGCAAGTCGCGTCATCCAGCAGCCGGCAGGCGACACGGGTCAGGGCAACCTCGCCGCTGTCCTCGTCCTCGAGTTTGTTCAGGCAGCACTTGCCGCAGCCGTCGCACAGGGCTTCCCATTCACGCGGGGTCATCTTTTGCAGGGGTTTGCGCTCCCAAAAACGTGGGGTCAGCCCGGCGCGGTCGATCGGATCCTTGCTCATGTCGCGGCCAGGATCTTGCGCGCGCGATCGCAGTCTTCGGTCATCTGGGCGATCAGAGCATCGAGGCCGTCAAAGGTCATCTCAGGGCGCAGGAATTCGACCAGGGCCACCGAGAGGGTCGCACCATAGAGATCGCCGGAGAAGTCAAACAGGAAGGTTTCGATATTCGGGACCTCGCCATGGAACATTGGCCGCACCCCGACCGAGGCCGCCCCGTGATAGCTGCCGGCATGCGGGCCATCCAGCACGTCGACCAGAACCACATAGACGCCGAATTTCGGGGGGTGGATTCCTTCGATCGACATATTGGCCGTCGGAAAGCCTAATTCGCGGCCGCGCTGTTCGCCGCCGATCACCTCGCCTTCGATCCGGTGCCAGTGGCCCAGCATGGCCGCCGCGTCCCGCGGGCGACCATCGCTCAGGGCTTGCCGGATCGCGGTGGACGAGACCACGTGAGCGGATTGCTGCATCAATGGGGCGATGGTGACGCCGAACCCCATCTGCCGGCCGAACTGCACCATATCCTGCGCGGTGCCGCTGCGGCCTTTACCGAAACAGAAATCGGCCCCGATCACCACATGGGCCAGACCCAAACCTTCGCAGATCACGTTGCTGGCGAATTCCTCGGGCGTCAGCCCGGCGAGCGCGGCGTTGAACGGCAGTTCGTACAGTTTCTGCACACCCAGCTTCTCCAGCCGGTGCGCACGCGCATTTCCGCGCATAAGACGAAAGGGCGGGGCTTCCGGGGCGAAATATTCGCGCGGGTGCGGCTCGAAGGTCAGAACGCCCAAGGGCGCATCGGGGCATGCCTTCCGGGCCAGATCGATCACCGACTGGTGGCCAATATGAACGCCATCGAAATTCCCGATCGCGGCGCTGGCGCCGCGGTCCTCTGGATCGACATACTTGTAGTCCCGGATGATCTGCATGGGGCTTGCCTAGCGGGACTGTCCACCGGGTTCAAGCGGCAGTTCCAGACTGGGGCTTGGCTGGTCAATAAAACCTGCCGTCAGTCGAACTTCCGCGAGGGGGCCAGAACCATGGCCTCGCCTACCAGGACCTTCTTGCCATCGACCGAGCAGTGGCAGTCCAGCTTGACTCGGCGCTTGGCAAAGTCGATGTCGATCACCTTGACCTCGGCATAGACCATGTCGCCGGGGCGGACCGGCGCAAGGAATTTGAGCGACTGACCCATGTAGACAGTCCCATGGCCCGGAAGCTGTTCGCCGATCACGGCCGAGATCAGACCAGCGGTCAGCATCCCGTGGGCGATGCGCCCTTCGAAAATCGTATCGCGGGCATAGTCGTCATCCAGATGCACCGGGTTCCGGTCGGTCGAGACCTGGGCGAACATCTCGATGTCTTCGTCCGTCACCACTTTGCGCAGGTGCCGGGTCATACCCATTTCGATGTCTTCGATACAGATCGTTCCGCGCGGAAGATTGTCCAACATGTCGCCCTCACTATGCATCGGTCCGGCAACAAAAAATCACCAACGACCCAAGATTGGTAACTTTATTACTTTGCAACTGCAGAAAATCAAGCGTTTTCTGCTTAGCGTAGGCGGCCGATCGTATAGGTTGGGTTAATCTTTTCCTTGAAAATATAATCGCTCAAGGCATCCGGATCCGGCTGGTGCGACGTTTTTGTTTCCGATGCCGCCAGCCCGCCGCTGATGAAAAGGGAATCAATGCCCTCACCCATGGCGCCCGCGATATCGGTATGCGGCCCGTCGCCGATCGCGAGGATCTCGTCGTCTGATATGTCCACTCCCAGCGCGCGAAGGCGGCGCCGTGCCAGATCGTAGATGGGCGGATGCGGTTTGCCGAAATACAGGCTCTCGCCACCCATTTCGGTGTAGAGCTTGGCCAGCGCACCGGCGCACCATTCCCGCACCTCGCCCCGGTCGACGACGATGTCAGGGTTGGCGCACAGCAGCTTCAGGCCTTTCTGCTTGGCGTACAGGAAGTCCGGCCGGTTCACGGCCGGATCGGCCATCGGATCGAACGGGCCACAGCAGACGATCCCCTCGGCCTGGTCCAGCGGCACGCGTTCGATGTGGATCGGGTGATCCAGAATTTTCAGTGGCTCGAAAAAGCCCGCGTCCCGATCCCATTCGCCCATGAAATAAACTTTTTCACCAACTGCACCGCGAAACATTGCCGAGCGCGCGGAATCACCGCTGGTCGCGATCGTGTCGTACGCATCCGAAGGAACGTTGAACTGTTTCAGTTGCTCGGCTACGCCAGCTCGCGGTTTTGGTGAATTGGTCACCAAAACCACCTTTCCCCCTTTGCTGCGGTAGGCTTTCAACGCGTCTACGGCCTCGGGGAAGGCGGTGATACCATTGTGCACGCACCCCCACAGGTCCACAAAAAGGGCTTTGTAGCGGTCGGATACCGCGTCGAGAGCAGGGATGATCTGGGTCATGATTGTCTCTTCTGGCTTGGGCCTCGCATCAACCCAAGCCTATGGCAGAGCCGGACCGAATTTGCCAGAGGGGGCTCTGCCCCCGCCGCCTTGGGACGGCTCCCCCGGGATATTTGCCGCCAGATGAAGGGCGACACCTTGACTTCATCTGGCCCAAAATATCCCGGAGCGCGAGGCAGAGCCTCGCAAATGAAATGGCACCCGCACAGCGGGTGCCAATCCTTGTGTTTCGGCGAAGTCAGACCTTCAGGTTCGGAATGATCTGCTTCTTGCGGCTCATGATTCCCGGCAGAACGACGGTGTCGCCGTCAACCGAGGCGCCAAAGCTCTTTTCGGCGACGGATTTGACCAAGTCGTTGGGCACCAGCAGGGTGGCCTCTTCATTCAGGATGTCAACGACGAAGAGCAGAACCTGGTCCACGCCATCTTCCTTGGCCACTTCGAGCATCGACTGGGCGAGGCTGTCCTTGCGGTCCAGCACCACGCTCGGCGCGGTGGTTTCCAGAACGGAGACGCGGAACTTGGTGCCGTCGACCTCGTATTCCTTGCTGTCCATGCGGATCAGTTCGGCGTCCGAGAAGGACGATACGTCCGATTTCGCTGCGAACATGTCGGCGGCATAGGCCGAAATATCCAAGCCAAGATCAGCGGCCAGTTTCTCGGCAACGTCTCGGTCATGTGTGGTTGTGGTGGGCGAGCGGAACTCCAGCGTGTCCGACAGGATGCAGGTCAGGGCGGCGCCTTTGATGGCGTCGGGCATCTTGGCGGCATCGTCGCCCATAAGGTCGATCATGATGGTTGCGGTACAGGCCAGCGGACGCACGGTGATGTCGATCGGGCCTTTGGTTTCAAGCCCGCCGACCAGCTTGTGGTGGTCGATGATGGCCCGGATATCGGCGTTGTTGACGTTGGCCGGCAACTCGGCCGGGTTGTTGGTGTCGACGATGACAACCGGAGCATCGGTCTCGACATCCCCGATGATGCGCGGCTTGGGCAGGTCCCAGCGCTGCAGCATGAAGGCGGCCTCGGTGTTGGGTTCGCCCAGCAGGACGGCCTCGGCCTTTTCGCCTTTGACTTCGTTGAGATACCAGGCCCACAGGATCGGAGATCCGGTCGAGTCGGTGTCGGGGGATTTATGGCCAAATACTTGGATGGTCATTTTGGATTCCTGATGCTGGATGTTTGCGCGCCTTATAGAAGGCGGGGCGGGCCTTGTCACCCGGCAGAAAAGGGCCTGCGACCGTTGGTCTGACGCCCGCCGCGCCTAATCAGAACGGCGCCCGGGTCAGGCTGTACCCGGCGAGCGAGAGTTGGTTCAGCAGCCCGTGCCGCCCGGGCAGGTGTCCGGCGCCAACTGCAACCACTGCGGTTTGGCTGTCAAGCGCCAGAATCTTTTGCATCCAGTTGGCATTGCGCTGGACCAGCATCTGATCTTCGAAACCGGCCCATTCGCGGGCAAACACCTCGGGCGACAGCCCCGAAGCATCGCGCCCCAGAATTTTCGCCAATTGCAGGATTTCGGCGTGTTTCTCCTCGATATACGCGTTGGCCATCGTCGCCATCTGGTCATCTTCGGCCTGCAATGCATCGGCCATGCGAACCAGCGACTGCACCTGGTCTTCCAGGGGGTGGCTCTGGAAGATTGCGATCAGGTCCTCGATCCTTTCCAGGGAATATTGCGGGATCCCTCGCGCCTGCGCCAGTTCGGCCAGGCGCGCGTCCATACCGTAGTCGGCGTCGGGCATCTGCAGCATGCAAGGCGGCATGCCCAGCATCATCGAAAGGAACCAGGGCTGCATCTTGGCCGCCATCCACCCAGGTATGCCGCGCGCGGCAAGAGAGGCCGAGATCCGCGCCCAGTCCGATTCGCTCATCATCTCGATCAGGGTGGGGCCGGAGGTGATCAGAACCGGGCTAAGATCCGTCGCCAAGGTTTTTTCAAATTCAGCCATGTCGGATTGGGTGATCTCGAAATAGAATGCGTCGGCCCGGCTCAGCGTCGGGGTCAGCCGCTCGACGATCGGGCCCATGCGCGGGTCGTTGAGGTGGAGTGTGCCGATCAGGTGCAGGACCGTTTCCCCCTTGCGCGCGATCCAGTGGTTGCCTGCGGGAAATGGCGTCTGGCTGACGGCGGCCTCCAGTTCGGCGCGCGTTTCAGGCGCCATGGCCAGCCGCAGATCGTGCCCGTCGCAGTCGGCCTTGCCCACGACAGGGGACAACAGAAACAGTGCAAGCAGGAACAGGCGCATGGAACGATCCGATTGCAGGAAATCTCGCCCGTCCTTAGACCCCGCGCATGCGCCATGCGCAACCCATCCACTGGCATTCCCCGAGATTCCCCGTAGCATGAGCGCATGAACCGCGAGCAGGACCTCTATCCCCCGATCAAAGCGCTTCTCGAGCGCCAGGGCTACGTCGTCAAGGGCGAAGTCGGCGCGGCCGACATCGTCGCCGTCCGGGGCGCTGAGGACCCCGTCATCGTCGAGTTGAAGCTGCGATTCTCGCTGGCGCTGTTCCATCAGGCAGTAGCGCGCCAGAAGATCACCGATCATGTCTATATCGCCGTTTGCAGACCGACAGGGCGGACGGCAAGGCGCGCGCTGCGGGACAACCTGTCCCTGTGCCGGCGGCTGGGGTTGGGTCTGATGACCGTCCGCGGCGACGGTGCGGTCGATGTTCATTGTGATCCGGGGCCTTACTCTCCGCGCAAGGCCAAGGGCAGGGCTGCCCGCCTGCTGCGCGAGTTCGATCGGTTGCAGGGCGATCCGAATGCCGGGGGCGCCACCCGCCATGGCATCGTGACGGCCTATCGCCAGGACGCATTGAAATGCGCTGCCCATCTGGCCGAACACGGTGCCACCAAGGGCGCCGAGGTGGCCCGCGCCGCGCAAGTGCCCCACGCCACACGCCTGATGCGCGACAATCACTATGGCTGGTTCGAAAAGGTCGAGAAGGGCATTTACGCCCTTTCAGCCGCAGGGCGTGCGGGTTTGAAACACTGGGCCTGCAGTTGGGAAAACGATGACTAATCCGCGCTGGGCGCGGCGAAAAAAATTTTTCATCGGGATTGTTGACAGCTTCCGGGCGACCGCCTAGCTATACGCCGTTAGCACTCGCCAAGTGTGAGTGCTAACGCCTCGCGAAGCCGCGAGGAGGGGATTAACAACCTTTGAGCCTCAAGGAGCTGCAAAGATGGCATTCAAACCACTTCATGACCGGGTGCTGGTGCGCCGCGTGGAAAGCGAAGAGAAGACCGCCGGCGGTCTGATCATTCCCGACAGTGCAAAAGAAAAACCCAGCGAAGGTATTGTCGTTGCTTGTGGCGAAGGCGCCCGCAAGGACAGCGGCGAGCTGATCCCGATGGCCGTTTCCGAAGGCGACAAGATCCTGTTCGGCAAATGGTCGGGCACCGAAGTCACCGTCGACGGTGAAGAGCTGCTCATCATGAAAGAGAGCGACATTCTGGGCATTGTCGAGGCGTCGTCCGCCGCGAAGGCCGCCTGAACGCCTCGGATCATCTGAGACACGCAATTTACCGAAGATACGGAGAGAGACATGTCTGCAAAGGACGTCAAATTCGATACCGATGCCCGCAACCGCATGCTGAAGGGCGTCAACATCCTGGCTGATGCCGTCAAAGTGACCCTGGGCCCCAAAGGCCGCAACGTGGTGCTGGACAAATCGTTCGGCGCGCCGCGCATCACCAAGGACGGTGTTTCGGTCGCCAAAGAAATCGAACTGGAAGACAAGTTCGAAAACATGGGTGCGCAGATGGTGAAGGAAGTCGCCAGCCGCACCAACGACGAAGCCGGTGACGGCACCACCACCGCAACCGTTCTGGCTCAGGCCATCGTCAAGGAAGGCCTCAAGCAGGTTGCAGCCGGCCTGAACCCGATGGACCTCAAGCGCGGCATCGACATGGCAACCGCCAAGGTCGTCGAAGCCATCAAAGCCGCTGCCCGCGAAGTCAAGGACAGCGACGAGGTTGCGCAGGTTGGTACCATCTCGGCCAACGGCGAAGCTGAAATCGGCCGCCAGATCGCAGACGCGATGCAGAAGGTCGGCAACGAAGGCGTCATCACCGTCGAAGAGAACAAAGGTCTGGAAACCGAGACCGACGTCGTCGAAGGCATGCAGTTCGATCGCGGTTACCTGTCGCCCTACTTCGTGACCAATGCCGACAAGATGATCGCCGAGCTGGAAGACTGCATGATCCTGCTGCACGAGAAGAAGCTCTCGTCTCTGCAGCCGATGGTTCCGCTGCTGGAGCAGGTGATCCAGTCGCAGAAGCCGCTGCTGATCATTGCCGAGGACGTTGAAGGCGAAGCGCTGGCAACCCTGGTTGTCAACAAGCTGCGTGGCGGCCTGAAGATTGCTGCCGTCAAGGCTCCGGGCTTCGGCGATCGCCGCAAGGCCATGCTGCAGGACATCGCAATCCTGACCGGCGGTCAGGTCATCAGCGAAGAACTGGGCATGAAGCTGGAAAACGTTACCATCGACATGCTGGGTTCGGCCAAGAAGGTCACCATTTCGAAAGACGAAACCACCATCGTCGACGGTGCTGGCGAGAAGGCCGAGATCGAGGCACGCGTTGCCCAGATCCGCGCCCAGATCGAAGAAACCACCAGCGACTATGACCGCGAGAAGCTGCAGGAGCGCGTTGCCAAGCTGGCCGGCGGTGTTGCCGTGATCCGCGTCGGTGGCATGACCGAGGTTGAAGTGAAAGAGCGCAAGGACCGCGTGGACGACGCTCTGAACGCAACCCGTGCGGCCGTTCAGGAAGGTGTCGTCGTGGGTGGCGGTGTTGCCCTGGTTCAGGCCGGCAAGGCTCTGGGCGACGTGAAAGGCGCAAACGCCGATCAGGACGCAGGCATCAACATCATTCGCAAGGCCATCGAGGCTCCGCTGCGCCAGATCGCCGAGAACGCAGGCGTCGATGGTGCCGTGGTTGCCGGCAAAGTCCGCGAATCGACCGATCCGGCCTTCGGCTTCAACGCCCAGACCGAAGAGTATGGCGACATGTTCAAGTTCGGCGTGATCGACCCGGCCAAAGTGGTGCGGACCGCTCTGGAAGACGCAGCCTCGGTTGCCGGTCTGCTGATCACCACCGAAGCCATGGTTGCCGACAAGCCCGCCAAGGAAGGCGCTGGCGCCGGTGCCGGCATGCCCGACATGGGCGGCATGGGCGGCATGATGTAAACAATCGAATTCGCCTCGGCGAATTCGACCTCCCGATCAGGGAGCATCTGGTTAAGATGATGCGGGGTCGCCTTCGGGCGACCCCGTTTTTTTGCCGCGCACCGATGCACGCGGCGGACCGGTCGAAAACAGAAGATGTCGCGGGCGAAAGGAATGGGGTGAGTGTCGGCGATGAAACGGCTAAGGAGGGGGCATGCGACTGATTGCTCTGACCACTTTGACCATGTGCGCCTTTGCGGCCAACTCGGTCCTGACCCGGGCCGCTATTGACGGTGGCGCCAGCGACCCGGCCGGGTTCGCGGTCGTGCGGGTCATGTCCGGAGCCGTGGTTCTAGCCTGCCTTGTGATGCTGCGCTCTGGCCGGTTGCGGCTGTGGCATCCCCGCCGCATCGTCGGGGCAGGGGCGCTGTCCCTCTACATGGTCGGATTTTCCGCCGCCTACCTGACATTGGATGCCGGGCTTGGGGCACTGATTCTGTTTGGCGTCGTGCAATTGTCGATGTTCGCGGCCAGCAGCCTTAATGGGGCGGCTGCGGATAGGCGGCAGGTGGCGGGAGCGGTGGTCGCGATGGCCGGGCTGACTTGGGTCCTGTGGCCCTCGGGCTCTGTTCGGGTGGATCCGACAGGCGCGGCTCTGATGGCTGCCGCGGGGGTCGGCTGGGCCGCGTATTCCTTTGCGGGTCGCACTGAAGGTGATCCGCTGGCGGGTACGGCCGCCAATTTCGTATGGGCGCTTCCGGTCACTGCGACCGTGCTGCTGGCGATCGGTGGCACATGGCACCTGACCCCTTGGGGTTTTGCGTTGGCCGCTCTCTCTGGCGGTGTCGCCTCGGGGCTGGGGTATGCTCTGTGGTATCGCATCCTGCCGTTGATGGCCCCGGCTCAGGCGGCGGTCGTGCAACTCAGCGTGCCGGTGATCGCCATCGTCGCGGGGGCGGCTTTGCTGAACGAGGCGCCCGGAGCGCGGCTTGTACTGGGCGCCGGTCTTGTTCTTGGCGGTATTCTGGTGGCGGTCTTGCAGCCGAAAGCCAGCTAGGTCTTTCCTCGGTCGGGATAAAGCATTATCTGGCGGGAATGCGTTTTCTGATCGTCATCCTTCTGTGCCTGGCGCCTTCGCTGGCGCACGCCAAATGCGTGGTTCTTCTGCATGGGCTTGCCCGGACCGAGGCATCCTTTTCGGTCATGGAGGAATTGTTCGAACTGCACGGTTATGACGTCGTGCGCCCGGGCTACCCTTCCACCGACCTGCCGATTCCCGAATTGGCGGACCAGACCTTGCCAGCGGCCTTTTCGGCCTGCAACGGCGACACGGCGAACGTGGTGGCGCATTCGATGGGCGGCATCCTGCTGCGCTATTGGCTGCAGGATCATCGCCCGGAAAACCTGGGCCGCGTGGTCATGCTGGGCCCGCCCAATCAAGGTAGCCAGCTGGTCGACGAACTGGGCGATCTCGAGGTGTTCGGCTTGTTGAACGGGCCTGCGGGACTGCAGCTGGGAACAGGCTCCGAGGGCATCCCCCGACGCCTGCCACCGGTGGATTTCAAACTCGGGGTGATCGCCGGGGAAAACTCGTTGAACCCTGTCTTTTCGGCGCTGGTCGACGGGCCGGACGACGGCAAGGTCGCGGTCGAGGAAACCAAGGTCGAGGGCATGGCCGACCACATCGTCTTGCCGGTGACACACACCTTCATGATGAACAACCCGCGGGTCATGGCCCAAGCGCTGCATTTCATAGAATACGGATCTTTCGACCGCAGCATCACCTGGCTGGACGGTGTTCTCGATATCATCGATGAGATCTGCATCGGCCAGGACTGCGGCGAACCCAACTCGGAGCCCACGCGGTGACCGCATTGGAACTGACCTTTACCGGGGCGCAGGTCCTGCACCCTGACTGCGGACTTGTCGGTGATGACCTCTCGATCGCCGATGGCTTGATCCAAGAAGGCGGCGGTGCGCCGGTCGTTGATCTGAACGGCTATCTGGTCCTGCCGGGCATCATCGACCTGCACGGTGACGGGTTCGAGCGTCACATCGCCCCGCGCCGGGGGGCCATGAAGCAGATGGACGAGGGAATCCGCGCCGCCGAGGCCGAGCTGGCGGCCAATGGCATCACCACCGCCGTGCTGGCGCAATTCTACAGCTGGGAGGGCGGCGTGCGCGGCCCTCGTTTCGCCGCCGACGTGTTCCGCGCGATCGCGGCGGTGAAGGGCAGCGTGGTCACTGACCTGATCCCGCAGTTGCGGTTCGAAACCCACCTGCTGGACGATTGTGCCGACCTGCCGGGGCGCATCGCTGACTGGCAGGTGCCCTATGTCGTGTTCAACGATCACCTGCCGCATGACCGTCTGGCGCAGGGGCGCACCCCGCCGCGTTTGACAGGGCAAGCGCTCAAGGCCGGTCGCAGCCCCGAGGCGCACCTGAAGATGCTGCAGGCGATGCATGCCCGGACCTCCGAGGTACCCGCCGCGCTTGATGCGCTGTGCGCGGCGCTGGCCCAACAAGGCGTGCGTCTGGGCAGCCATGACGACGCGACGGCAGAGGCCCGTTCCCAATGGCGCAAACGCGGCGTGCATATCGCCGAATTTCCCGAAACGCTCGAAGCGGCCGAGGCTGCCAAGGCTGCGGGCGATCACGTCATTCTGGGCTCGCCCAACGTGGTGCGGGGCGGATCGCACAAGGGTAATGTCAGCGCGCTGGACCTGCTCGCCATGGGGCTGTGCGATGCGCTGGCGTCGGACTACCACTATCCCAGCCCGCGCAGGGCGGCGCTGATGCTGATGAAATCGGGGCTGATGGATCTGGCGGGCGCATGGGCACTGGTGTCGTCGGGGCCCGCACGGGTACTTGGCCTTAAGGACCGCGGGTCGCTGCAACCCGGCCAACGCGCCGATCTGGTCATTCTAGACGCTGAAACGCAGCGCGTGGCGGCAACCATCGCCGGCGGCCGGGTCAGTTTCCTGTCGGGGGATATCGCCGGGCGGTTCGTCGCCGCGGCGCGCTAGCGTTTGATCCGGTTGAAATGGCCCATCTTGCGGCCCGGCTTGACCGCGGCCTTGCCATACAGGTGCAGGGCCACGTCACGCTGTTGCGCAAGCTCGGGCACGCGGTCCATATCGTCGCCGATCAGGTTCTCCATCACCACATCCGCGTGACGCTGCCCGTCGCCCAGCGGCCAGCCAGCCACGGCGCGGATATGCTGCTCGAACTGATCGACCGCGCAGCCGTTCTGCGTCCAGTGACCCGAGTTGTGAACGCGCGGCGCGATCTCGTTCACGATCAGGCCCTGCGGTGTCACGAACAGTTCGACCCCCATGACGCCGACATAATCCAGCGCGTTCAGGATATTCGCGGCCAGCAGCACCGCGTCGGTCCGCAGGGCAGGGGACAGGCGCGCGGGCACCGTGGTCGTGTGCAGGATGCCGTCGCGATGCACGTTCTCGCCGGGGTCGAAACAGGCCACCTGGCCGTCCAGCCCGCGGGCGGCGATGATCGACACCTCGTGGCTGAAATTCACGAAGCCTTCCAGGATCGCGGGTGCACCCTGCATGTCAGCCAGCGCGGCCCGGGCGTCCTCGGGCGTCTTCAGCCGCGCCTGCCCCTTGCCGTCATAGCCGAAGCGGCGGGTCTTGAGGATCGCCGGCGTGCCGATCCGTTCGATGGCGGCCTGCAGGCTTTCCAGGTCGGTCACATCGGCAAAGGGTGCGGTGTTCAGGCCCAGACCTTGCAGGAATGTCTTTTCGGTCAACCGGTCCTGGCTGACCCGCAGCGCCTCGCGGCCGGGCCGGATGGGGCGGTACAACTCCAGAACGTCCAGCGCCTCGGTCGGGATGTTTTCGAACTCGTAGGTGATGACATCGACGGATTGCGCAAAAGCGGCCAGCGCCTCGGCATCCTCATAGGATGCGGTGGTCACGCGATGCGCCACCTGGCCCGCGGGCGGGTTGGCGCCCGGCTCAAAAATATGGGTCACGAAGCCCAGTCGCGCCGCGGCCATCGACAGCATCCGGCCCAATTGGCCGCCGCCCAGAATTCCGATCACCGCGCCGGGCTGCAAGGGGCTACTCATCGCGGGGCTCCTCGGGGATCGAGTCCGACAGTGCCGCACGCCAGGCGTCCAGCCGGTCGGCTAGGGCTGCGTCCTGCAGGGCCAGAATGCCAGCGGCCATCAGGCCGGCATTGGCGCCGCCGGCCGAACCGATGGCCATGGTCGCAACCGGAAAGCCCTTGGGCATCTGCACAATGGAATAGAGCGAGTCGACACCGGACAGCGCCCGCGTCTGAACTGGAACGCCGATCACCGGCACCCGCGTCTTGGACGCCATCATGCCCGGTAGGTGCGCGGCACCGCCAGCGCCGGCGATGATCACCTGAAGCCCGCGCTGCACGGCGCTCTTCCCGTACTCCCACAGACGGTCCGGCGTACGGTGGGCCGAGACGATTTTGGCCTCGTAGGCCACACCCAGTTCGTCCAGTATCTCTGCAGCGCCTTTCATGGTGGGCCAGTCCGACTGGCTGCCCATGATGATTCCGACCTTGATCTCGCTCATCTGCCCTGTTCCCCGCCTGCGTTAGGAAGCGCGCACTATAGTGAAATCCGCTTGCGTGGCAATGCGGTTGACCGCGCCGGATCAGGCGATGATATCAGGGGTCAGGCGATCCTCGATCAGCCGGATGATGTCCTTAAGGCGCAGCTTCTGTTTCTTCAGACGCTTCACCGTCAGCTGGTCGGCGGTGCCGGTCGCCTCGAGCGCCTTGATCGCCTCGTCCAAGTCGCGGTGCTGCTGGCGGAACACCTCCAGTTCGACACGCAGAACCTCGTCGGTTTTCATCGAAATGTCGGTGGGCGCATTCATGGGCGACTCATTCGTGGCTGGTGGTGCGTGACCCACAGAATAGTGCGTTCGGGTGAAATCTCCTAGACCTTGTGGTCGGCCGTATTTCACCCCATATTCTGATGTGTGCGGTTGCCGACTTGGGGCCGCGCATCACGTCGCTTTGACAAAGAAGGACGAGAAAACGTGTCAAAACTTACTCTTGGCTCATACCCGCATCTTCTGGGGTTCGAGCAGTTGGAACGCCTTCTGGAACGGTCCGCAAAGGCCGGAAACGAAGGGTATCCGCCCTACAACATCGAACAGACATCCGATCACTCGTACCGCATCACCCTGGCCGTGGCCGGGTTTTCCGAAGACGACCTGTCGATCACCATCGAGGATCGGCAACTGGTGATCCGGGGCCGTCAACGCGACGACAGCGAGGGGCGCGTGTTCCTGCATCGCGGCATCGCGGCCCGTCAGTTCCAGCGCATGTTCGTTCTGGCCGACGGGGTCGAAGTGGGCGAGGCCATCATGGAAAACGGTCTGCTGCACATCGACCTGACCCGCGCCGTGCCGGAAGCCGTGGTGCAGACGATCAACATCAGGAAAGGGTAAGCCATGAATACACCGTATGAAATCAACACCGAAGGCGATCGGATCGTCTATGTGAAAGCCGTGGACGTGGCCAAGCTGCCGCATGAGGTGCGCGCGCAGGCCGGAGATCTGGAGCATCTCTATGCCGTCCACAACTCGGACGGGCAGCAATTGGCGCTGGTTGCCGACCGCAAGCTGGCCTTCGTTCTGGCCCGCCAGCATGACCTGTCGCCGGTGGCCGTGCACTGACACGGCCCGCGACGGCGCAGTTCAGGCCGCGCGAATGGACATACTCCCACCCGCAGGGCCCGGCCCTGAGCGTAGACCGACAGGGCACGAGGGCACATGAGCTGGTTCGAATTCGATTGGGTGGACGCCTTCAGCGACCGCGCCTTTGGCGGAAATGGCTGTGCGGTCGTGCATGAGGGTGCACATCTGCCCGTTTCGGTCTGCACAGCCTTCGTCCGCGAAACCTCGTTGGTGGAATGCACCTTTACCGGCCCTTCGGACGTGGCCGATGTCCGGGTGCGCTATTTCCTGGCCAGCCGTGAAATTCCCTTTGCCGGTCACCCGACCATAGCCACCGTGGCGGCGATGCGCAGTCGCGGGCTGATCTTGGGCAACACCCTGACCCTGGAAACCGGTGCGGGGATCGTGGGCATCCGTTTGGATGGCGACCAGATCGAGATGACGCAGGTCGCGCCGGAGTTCGGCCCGCATGTCGCGCCCGAGCTGGCGGCGGCCGCCATCGGGCTGCCCGCCAGCGCGATCGTTTCGCCGCCGCAGTTGGTTTCGACCGGGCTGCCGTTCTGCATTACCGTTCTGCGCGATCACGCGGCCCTGCGCGCGGCACAACTGAACCTGGATGCGCTGCGCCAAGTGGCGCAGACGGCGGGCTATTCAGGCGCCGACATGGCCGAACCTTTCCTGGTGACGCTGCAAGGCGCAACCGAGGCGGGCGACACGTTCTCGCGCCTGCTGCTGGCCCCGCCCAGCCCGCCGGAAGACCCGTTCACCGGATCGGCCACCGGCGCCATGGCGGCGTATCTGTGGAAATACGGGCTGATGGCCAAGGACAGCTTTGTCGCCGAACAGGGCCACGACATGGGTCGCCCGGGGCAGGCCGTCGTCACCCGCGTGGGGCCGCCGGATGCGATGACGGGCATCAAGGTCGCCGGGTGCGGGTTCGTCCTGATGCGCGGCCAGACCGACCTGCCGGACACCCTGCAATGACCGAATCTGCGATCGCGATCCTGCCCTACGGCCACCGTCTGGGGCCGAAACTGGCATCGGTGCCGCTGTCCGATCTGATCTGGCCTTTGGGCTGCCCCGAGCGGTTGACGGGCAAGACCGTGGGCGACCTGACACCATCGGACCATCTGCTCATGTATCCCAACTCGACTGTGCATTTGCGGCTGCGGCGCGGCACGCGGGCGCGGATATCTCTGATGATGGGCGAGCCGTCGGCCATCCATGGCAAGCATGACCGGATGCTGCGATGGACCTGGCGGCGATTCTTCCGGGTGTTCACCTTCCACGAGGTGTTGCTGGACAGCTTGCCCAACGCGGTGTTCCTGCCCTATGGCGTGACCCAGGTGCCCGATTGGCGCGACTTGGACGTGACCAAGCACCGGTCGTGCTCGCTGATCGCCTCGGCCAAGCGCGATCTTGAGGGGCATCAGCTACGCCATGCGGTGATCGACTGGGCGCGCGAAGCGGGGGCCGATGTCGACATCATGGGCCGTGGCTACAACCCGTTCGAGCGCAAATCCGACGGGCTGGCGCCTTATCGCTATTCGGTCATCATCGAAAACGTGCGTGAGCGGAACTACTTTTCAGAAAAACTGACTGACGCGATCCTGTGCGCGACCGTGCCGATCTATTGGGGCTGCCCGAATATCGGTGATTTTTTCGATACCAAGGGCATGATCCTGTGTAACAGCCAAGCCGATATCCAGCGTGCGATTCAATCGGCGTCCGAAGAGGATTATCAATCACGCCTGCCGCATCTGCGGGCCATACAGGACAAGGCGGCGTGGTTCGGCGATTTCGAAACCCGCGCGGCACAGGCCCTGCGTGACGCCTTGCGCGGCTGACGATCACCTTTGGCGCCGGACCAAAAAGAAAGGCCCCCGGAAACCGGGGGCCTCTGAACTTTGGGGCAGCTCGGATCACGACGCCGCGATCAGCCCCATGCTTTCCAGCTTCAGCAGAACCTGGTGGGCGCAGTTGTCCACGTCCACATTCTCAGTCTCGACCCGCAGTTCCGGGTTTTCGGGCACGTCATAGGGGTCCGAAATTCCGGTGAATTCCTTGATCTTGCCTTCGCGCGCCAGCTTGTACAGGCCCTTGCGGTCGCGGCGCTCGCATTCCTCGAGGCTGGTGGCCACGTGGACCTCGCAGAAGGCGCCAAACTGCTCGATCTCCTCACGCACGGCGCGGCGTGTGGCCGCGTAGGGTGCGATCGGGGCACAAATGGCAATGCCGCCATTCTTGGTGATCTCGGAGGCCACATAGCCGATGCGGCGGATGTTCAGGTCGCGGTGTTCCTTCGAGAAGCCCAGTTCCGAGCTGAGGTTCTTGCGGACGATGTCACCGTCCAGCAGCGTGACGGGACGGCCGCCCATCTCCATCAGCTTGACCATCAGAGCGTTGGCGATGGTCGATTTGCCCGAGCCCGAGAAACCGGTGAAGAAGACGGTAAAGCCCTGCTGGCTGCGCGGCGGATAGCGGCGGCGCAGCTGCTCGACCACCTCGGGGAACGAGAACCACTCGGGGATCTCGAGCCCTTCGCGCAGACGGCGGCGCAGTTCGGTGCCCGAGATGTTCAGGATCGTGACGTTGTCCTTGTCCTCGATCTCGTCCGCGGGTTCGTACTGGGCGCGCTCCTGCACATAGACCATGTGTTTGAAGTCGACCATCTCGATGCCGATCTCGTCCTGGTATTTGCGGAACAGGTCCTGCGCGTCGTAGGGACCATAGAAGTCCTCGCCCTGGCTGTTCTTGCCCGGGCCGGCATGGTCACGGCCGACGATGAAATGGGTGCAGCCGTGGTTCTTGCGGATAAGGCCGTGCCAGACCGCTTCGCGCGGGCCTGCCATGCGCATCGCCAGGTTCAGCAGGCTCATCGTGGTTGTCGAGGCCGGGTATTTGTCCAGCACCGCCTCATAGCAGCGTACGCGGGTGAAATGATCAACATCGCCGGGCTTGGTCAGGCCTACGACCGGATGAATCAGCAGGTTGGCCTGCGCCTCACGCGCGGCACGGAAGGTCAGTTCCTGATGCGCGCGGTGCAGCGGGTTGCGGGTCTGAAACGCGACGATGCGGCGCCAGCCCAGCTTGCGGAAATAGGCGCGCAGCTCGTTCGGCGTGTCGCGGCGGGCTTTGAAGTCGTAATGCACCGGCGGCTGGATGCCGGTCACGGGACCGCCAAGGTAAACCTTCCCGGCCACGTTGTGCAGATAGTTGACGGCCGGGTGCGCCAAGTCGTCAGCACCGAAAACCTTTTCGGCCTCGCGCGACTTGTCCGGGGTCCAGCGGTCGGTCACCGTCATGGTGCCCAGGATCACGCCTTCTTGGTCGCGCAGGGCGATGTCCTGACCCAGCTCGATCTGTTCGGCGAACTCTTCACTGACATCCAGGGTGATCGGCATCGGCCAAAGGCTGCCATCGGCCAGGCGCATTTTCTCGACCACGCTGTCATAGTCGGCTTCGGTCAGGAAACCCTTGAGCGGGTTGAACCCGCCGTTCATCAGCAGTTCCAGGTCGCAAATCTGGCGCGGGGTCAGATCCCAGCTGGTCAGGTCGGCGGCTTCGACCTTCAGCTTCTGTGCGGATTCATAAGAAACATACAGCTCCGGGATCGGGGCCAGATTACTCAACATCGTCATTGCAATACTCTTGTCGCAGTGTGGTTGCTTGGTGATTCAGGTGCGTTCCGTGGGGGCATGTGCCCCGGTCGGTGAGCAAAGTCCACACCGTTTCATGAAACAAAGGAGGATATGCGCGGTTTTTGCCGGTTTTGGAAGAATTTTCCCCGAAAATCTCGCGAACGTAGCCAGATTTCTGCAAATCGCCGACAATCGGGTCAGTCGGCGATGATTTGTTCCGCGGGCGCCAGCAAAGTGTTCAGATCGCTGGCACGTTCAACCGCCAGCGCGGCCAGCGGTTCCGACACGCCGCGCAGCAGGAAACTTCGCAAGGTCAGCGCATCGGTCGCGACCCCCGCCGCGCGCAACACGATCTCCGAGGCCAGAAGCTCGACCCCAAGGGCTTTGGTTTCGCTCTCCAGGCGGCTGGCCACGTTGACCGCGTCGCCGATGATCGTGCGGGCTGCATGACCGGCAGCACCGATTTCGCCCAGGACCAGATCGCCCAGATGCAGGCCCATGCCGATGCGGATCTCGGGGCTGTTTTCCGCGGCCAACTTCTGGTTGAACCGCTGCAGGGCCCGGCTGATATTTGCGGCGGACTTCAATCCGGCTCGGGCCGAACTGGCCGCATCCGCCGTTTCGTAGACCGCCAGCAACCCGTCGCCCATGTATTTGTCGACGGTGCCCCCGTCGGCGGTGATGGCCGGAACGATCGCATCGAAGAACCGGTTCAACAGAAACACGATGTCGTAGGGCAGTTGCCCGGTAGTGCGCGCCGTAAAGCCGCGCATGTCGAGAAACAGCACGGCCAGTTTCCGTTCCTGCCCCTGGCTGGCATGGGCGCGTTGCCGCCCGCCGTCGGGCCGGAACACCCGGAACACGGTCAGCGGATCCTGGGGGCGGACCTGGCAGGCGAGGCGCGTGCGTTCGGCGGCTCCAACAGCCTTCAGGCTGCGCGCCTCGGACGAGCTGGGCGCGGGCAGCCGGTCCGCGCCGTCTTCGACGATCACCCGGCAGGTGGTGCATCGCCCTTTGCCGCCGCACAGGGCGGTATGGGGAACGCCGTTGGCCCGCGAGATTTCCAGCAGGGTCAGCCCTTTTTCCGACACCACCTCGGGGCCGTCCACATAACGCACCCGGACCGAATGCCGCCTGCGCCATATCTTGCGCCCGAAATGCACCGCGAGCGCCGCGCCCAGCGCCACCCAGAACACCATCAGCGCGTTGTCTTTCACGCCGAGCATGGTTTCAAAGGCTTCGGGGCGAGGCCAGTTGTAATGTTCGATATACTGCTCGCGCAGGTCGGGAACGGCGAAATCGGCCCAGATGCGCCGCCCCTCGGTCAGCAGGCCGGCCAAGGCAAAGCCAGGAATGAACACGGCGACGCCGATCAGATAGGGCACCAGCTTGCCCCACCAGCGGGTCAGTCTCAGCCACATGTGCAGCCCGATGCAGCCGTGGATCCAAACCACCAGCATCAACGTGCTCTGCATCCAGATGGCCACGTTGGGCCACATCAGGATGATGATGTAACCCATCTCGTCATTGACGCCGAAAACCTCATGCGCATAGCGCGTGTGCACGATATGCGAGATCAGCTGTAGGGGGATCAACAGTCCCAGCACCACTTGCAGGGCTGTTTGAAAAGGCATGCGCAGCGTCCGGCGCCGGGCGATCGACACCAGGGCAAGCCCGGCATGGGTCAGCAGTGCAGAATACAGCAGAACGCCACCCAGAACATGCCGGGTGACCTGCTGCCGCGCATCCTGCATCCCGTGCAGGTGGTCGGTGTGAAACAGACCCAGCCCTATATTCAGGAAATGAAAGAAGGCGAAGGTGAACAGAACCAAGCCGCTAGCGATGCGCAGGCGGGTCGTCCAAGTGCCCTGCCAAAGAGGGTTGCCCAATCTATCACCCGTTTCTTACGTGCGTGCCGTAAGTCTGCGGCGCGGGGGTACCCCGGGTCAAGCGTAGGGCAAAACGAAAAAAAAACGCGGCACCTGCGTGCCGCGTTTTAGGGGTTATTCCTGTTCGGCCAGGAACCGTTCGGCATCCAGCGCCGCCATGCAGCCCATTCCGGCCGAGGTCACCGCCTGCCGATACACATGGTCGGTCAGGTCGCCGGCCGCGAACACGCCGGGGATCGAGGTCTGCGTGGTGCCGGGTTTGGTTTTGACATAGCCGCCCATATGGGTTTCCAGCACGTCCTTGACCAGCTCGTTGGCGGGCGCGTGGCCGATGGCGACGAACACACCCTTGCAGGGGATCTCGGTGATCTCGCCGGTCTTGACGTTTCTCACCCGCACGCCTTCGACGCCCAGCGGATCCTCGGTGCCGAACACCTCTTCCAGTTCGTGGAACCACAGCGGCTCGATCTTTTCGTTCTTGAACAGGCGGTCCTGCAGTATCTTTTCGGCGCGCAGCTCGTCCCGGCGGTGGATCAGCGTGACCTTGCTGGCGAAATTGGTCAGGAACAGCGCTTCTTCCACGGCGGTGTTGCCGCCGCCGATCACCACGATCTCCTGCCCACGATAGAAGAAGCCGTCACAGGTGGCGCAGGCCGAAACACCGAAGCCCTTGAATTTCTCCTCCGACGGCAGCCCCAGCCATTTGGCGCGCGCACCGGTCGCCAGGATCACCGCGTCGGCGGTATAAATCGTGCCGCTGTCGCCCTTGGCGGTGAAAGGACGTTTGGACAGGTCCAGGTCATTGATGATGTCACCGATCACCTCGCAGCCCATGGCCTTGGCGTGATCCTGCATGCGCACCATCAAATCCGGGCCCTGAACCTCGGTGTCGCCGGGCCAGTTTTCGACCTCGGTGGTGGTGGTCAACTGGCCGCCCGGCTCGATGCCCTGCACCAGAATCGGGTTCAGCATCGCGCGGCTGGCATAGATGCCCGCGGTGTATCCGGCAGGCCCCGATCCGATGATAAGAACCTTTGTGTGTCGTGTCTCGGCCATGGAATCCCCACTCGAATTTGCCTGTGCCCGTCGCGGGCGCCGGACCTCGATATAGCGGTGGCATCGCACGGCTTAAAGCCCCTTCCTGTCACGCCTGCGTCAGGCGGGGCGGGCAGGGTCGGCGCGAAAAGAAAATTGCGCAGATGCGAAAGAATATTGCGCGCAGCCTGGGTGCTGATATAAGAACCGAAAAATTCAGGAGCACCGCATGGTCACGACACGGCTGGATGAGATCGACCGAAAGATCCTTGCAGAATTGCAGGCGGATGGGCGCATGACCAATGTCGAACTGGCAAAACGCGTTGGAATTTCAGCGCCGCCCTGCCTGCGCCGCGTGCGCACGCTCGAGGAGGCCGGGTACATCCGCGGCTACCACGCCGAGGTCAACGCCCGCGAGCTGGGATTCGAAGTTCAGGTTTTTGCGATGGTGGGACTGGAAAGCCAGGCCGAGGCGGAACTGCGGGCGTTCGAAGACCGCTGCCGCGACTGGCCGCTGGTCCGGGAATGCCACATGCTGAACGGCGAGGTGGACTTCATCCTGAAATGCGTCGCCCCCGACCTCAGCAGTTTTCAACAGTTCCTGACGGGCGAGTTGCTGACCACGCCGAACGTGGCCAGCGTCAAGACCTCGCTTGTCATCCGCGGCGCCAAGGACGAACCGGGCGTCCCGTTCGACGTGCTGGAAGAACGGATGAACCGGACGGCGTGACCCCGGCCTGCGCCGTTTGCGGTGCGCAAGGCGGCAAGATAGCGGCGATGGCCAACGAAATGGCCCAACTGATCAAGATCTGCATGTTTCCCCCACTTTGATGCAGTTTTAAGTAGTAAGTAGATTGTTCAGGCGATGATCGAGTCCATTTCTCCGTCTCGAGCGCGTTCCATGGCCAGCGGTCCGAAGTCGTTGATTGAATGGACGTGCGCGAACAGATTGAGATAGACCGCCCGCAAGGCGGGGGTCATCATCCGCAAAGCCGTCAGGCCGGGGTGGTAGGTTTCGAACTGCAGGCCGTCCACGTTGATCACCGCATGGCGCCTAAGGCAGATGTGGAACAACTCGACTGGGGTCGGCGGCAGGGTCTCGATCACGTTCATGCCGTCCTGGAATTCATCCACTGGGGTCAGCATCGGCTGACCGTTGTTCAGGTGCCGCAAATGCGCGGGTGTGGCCAAAAGGCGTGCCGCGGGCCCTGCGATTACGCCGGATTGCGGTTTTTGCAGCCCGAAGGCGTCGGCCATAATCCGCGTCAGCGGGCGGGTTCGGCCCCGCGAGTCGGGCCGCCCCGGGATCAGGGTGACCGACCCTTTCCATAGAACCGTCTGCGATGTCCCGTCATGGGTCAGCACCGTGTCGCCAGGCAGAAGATCCTCAATTGCCAAAGGCCCGTGTTCAGTCTCCAACAGCGACCCGCGGGAAAACGCGCAGAAGGCGTCTTCGAAGACCGGTAGAGCGGGCGCGATATGCCTGGTTTGCGAAATGTCGCCATTTGCCAGCAGGGCGCTGACTTCGTAGCGGCGCAGCTGCGGCCGGGGCGCGTGGCCGGGCTGATCGCCACTTTGCGTCAACGGTGCTGTTTCAATAGCGTTTCTCGCTGCGCGCATCAGAGAATTTGGAAAAGTCATGAAATCTTGATCCTCTCAAATGACCATCTGGGCGATTGCAGCGTGGCCGCATTCGCGTCTGACGGTTCGTATTCCTGTCTCGAGGAGTGATACGTGGCCCGGCAACAACCCGCGCAGGCAGTGCAGAAAATACACGTCTTACATTCGGTCAAATCATTGACCCCCCAGACAAACTCGTAAACCGCGGACGAAATTGTCCACGCACTCATGCCCCTGGCACATTTCTCCGCGCGTTCAGTGCGCGGACGGCACATCCGGTCGGGGCAGGCCCGAGATGCGCAGGCGACCATGGGCAGGCAGCTTGCCCAGGGTCGCTGTCCGGATCAGGACTGCAGTGCCAGACGGCGCGCAACCCTGACGGATCTGCTGGATACCCGTTTCCAGGGCATTTCCAGCTTTTGGTTCGATGTCGCGGCTATGACGCCGCGAAGAAAACGCGATTTCGACTTCATGTCACATCCTGCGCAGTTTCGTGGGGATCACCCGTTTTTGTGGGGGTCACCCGTTTCCCGCTGAGAATTCCGGACCATTGCGGCACTGATATGGCCGCACTGGGATCAATTGGAGATGGGATGTGTTTGGTCTTTACGCGCCTCTTTTTTTATCGGTCAGCCATACGGACGAGGCCCCGCGTCCAAAGCTTTGATAACCGTCCGAAAACTCTTCTGATTCCGCCTTCGATGTTTTCACGGAATTGTGGCGAAAAGGGGGCGTCGGAACAAATTTTCGCCGAAGTCTACAGCCGGATCGCAGAGATCAGTCGCCCGTAATCGGCTTCGCCCGCATGGGTCGCGCGTCGATAGGAATAAAACCGCTCCGGGTCGGAATAGGTGCAGTGGCGTGTCCATTCGGCATGCCCGACGCCGGCCCGCCGCAGCCGGTGCAGCCCAAAGGCCGGCAGGTCGAACAGCATCCGGTCACCTTGGCCATTCGCGAAAAAGCGGGTGTTGTCAGGATCATCGGCGATGAAATCGTCCAAAAATTCGGGGCCTACCTCATAGGCGCGTTGCGAGATCGTGGGCCCGATCACCGCCCGAATGTTTGCTCGTCGGGCGCCCAGCGTCTCCATCGTGTCGAGCGTGGCCTCGAGCACGCCTTCCAAAGCGCCGCGCCAGCCGGCATGTGCGGCGCCGATCACGTTTGCGTCAGGATCGGAAAACAGCACCGGTTGACAGTCGGCGGTCAGAACAGTCAGGGCCAGACCCGGCGTGGCGGTCACGATCGCGTCGGCCTTGGGTTTGTCGCCAAGGATCGGTCCTTCGATCGTGACGACGGCAGGCGAATGTACTTGGTGAACACCGATCAACGCCTCGGGCGCGATCTCCATCGCAGCGGCCACGCGGCGGCGGTTCAGCGCGACCGCCTCGCTCTGGTCCGAGGACCCCAGCCCACAGTTCAGTCCCGCAAATATGCCCGACGATGCGCCGCCGCGGCGGCTGAAGAAACCGTGTCGAACAGGTGAAAGCAAGTCCGAGGTCAGAATTTCCAGTGTCATGGCTCGAGTCCCGGTGGCGGTGCTGCGGGTTTGCAGTACAGGCCCAGCACCTTGAACAGGTTTCCCATTTCCTCGGGGTGCGTCAACCGTCGATGTGCGGCGACCAGCATGTTCAGCGCATCGCCCGTCAGCGGGCCTGCCAAAGTCTGCGCACGCTGGGTGATGCCCAGCCGTTCAAGGAACACCCCTTGCGGCGTCAGCCGGGTATGGGCGCAGCCCGCGGCGCGGGCGGCCTGGGCCAGCAGCTCGAAGTCCACATGGGCCGTCAGATCGGCCTGGCCGGGGCTGGCCAGCGGGTCGGCCCGTTCGTGTCCCTTCAGGGCCTGGAACGTGTCGCCCAGCGAAAGCCAGTCGCCATAGTCGATGATCAGGCCCACGCCGCCATGGGTGCGGATCCGGCGGGCGATTTCGGTGACGACGGGAACAGCGGCGGCACAGAGTTCGACCAGATCGCCATCCCGCGTGTCCTCGAGCCGCGCGGTCAACGCCGGCTGCGCTGCCCGTGCGCCCAGGCCAAAGGCCAGATCGTCGCCCTTGAGCCCCACCAGGCGCTCGCGCCAGCCGTCGCCGTCGCGCAGGAACTGGCGGATGGGCAGGGCGTCAAAGAACTCGTTGGCCACCAAGTATAGGGGCAGGTCCGGCAACGCGCCAACCTGTACGATCCAGTCCGGCGCGTGCCCCGCCAGCGCCTCGGCCTGCAGGCCGCGCAGCACCGGCGACGCCTCGAGCAGCACCACCTGTGCCGCGTCGTGAAACCCCGGTACCCCCTTGGTGGCCCGCAGGATGTCGGCCATCAACGTGCCGCGCCCGGGGCCGAGTTCGGCCAGCGCAAACCGATCCGGCTTGCCCTGGTCGATCCAGGCTTGGGCCAGGCACAACCCGATCAGTTCCCCGAACATCTGGCTGATTTCGGGGGCGGTGACGAAATCGCCCTGCGCGCCCAGAGGGTCGCGGGTGGTATAGTAGCCGTAAGTCGGATGCAGCAGGCACTCGGCCATGTAGTCGGCGATGCTCATCGGCCCGTCCTGCCGGATGCGGGCAATCAGATGGTCTCGCAGGTTCATCCCGCCCTCCGGGCGCGTAGCGCGAACCACAGGCCGAGCGCGATCATCGGCAGGGACAACAACTGGCCCATGGTCAGGCCATAGCCGCCGACATGCCAGGCCAGACCCAGCGGGTTGCCGGGCGAGACGAATTGGGCATCGGGCTGGCGAAAGAACTCGACGATGAATCGCGACGCACCATAGCCCGCCAGGAACACGCCCATAACCCGGCCCGGCCAGTGAAACGCCCCGCGCCGATAGACCAGCCACAAAAGAAGCGCGCCCAACAGCAGCCCTTCGAGCGCGGCCTCGTACAGTTGCGAGGGATGGCGGGCGCACAGCCCGACGGCTACGTTGGCGCAATCCTGCGCCTCCGTTCCCGGAAAGATCACCGCCCAGGGCAGGTCGCTGGGTCGGCCCCATAACTCGGCATTGACGAAATTGGCCAGCCGCCCCAGCAGCAGCCCAGGCGGCACGGTGTGCGCGATCAGGTCGGCCAGCGGCAGAATCGGCACCGTGTTGCGCCGCGCATACAGATATGCGGCGGTCACCACGCCCAACAGCCCGCCATGGAATGACATGCCGCCCTGCCACACTTTCAGAATGTCCAGCGGATGGCTCAGATAATATCCCGGCTGATAGAACAGCACGAAACCCAGCCGCCCGCCCAGGATCACGCCCAGGATGATCCAGGTGATCAGGTCCTCCAATTGCTCGGGGCGCATCGGCGGGGTCTGATGGGGCCACAGGGCCGGGCGCCGCAGCGCCATCAGCGCCATGCGCCACGCGATCAGGATGCCGGCGATATAGGCCAGCGCATACCACCGCAGCGCGAATTCCACCCCGAAGGCGGAAATCGAGAACAGCTCGGGCGACAAATCGGGAAAGTTCAAAACAGCCTGCATGTGCGTCTCATTGCCCGGGGTTCGCGGGGCAAGTCAACCTTGAGCCCGCGCCCCTGATCCCCCATATAGGGGTCAACCGCGATACCGGAGAAGTGACATGCAGACCCGCAACAAGTTTCTGGACGATATGTCCCAGCTGATGACCAACGCGATGGGTGTGGCCCAGGGCGCGCGGGAAGAGGCCGAGAATGCGATGAAGTCGCTGCTCGACCGTTGGCTGGCCGATCGCGATTTCGTCACGCGTGAGGAATTCGAAGCCGTCCGCGCCATGGCCCAGAAGGCGCGCGAAGAGAACGCCGCGCTCGAGGCGCGCATCGCCGCGCTGGAGGCCAAGCTGGACAAGTAAGCCAGGTCGGGGCGCTCCGCGCCCGAATCCCTAGTCAAAAACTTCGGAAGAAACGCTCTTTTTCGCAGGGTCCGGGTCGGGATCCTGCGGTGAGGTGAATCTTGCCGTCAGTTGAGCATAAATCAAGACAAACCTGCAATTGCCGCCAATATTTTGATCGCCGTTGCCATCCATCCACAACTTATTGCTGTTATCCCCAAGTTTGGGGGTTGTCAGAGTCCGGCCTGCAGCGCACCATATTTAGTACAGGCCAAAGGGGGAAGCCCGGCTTGTAGAGCAGGCAACTAGCGCTGGGGCGCTGCCAGCCCCGAAATGCTAGATTTTCAGTGAGGTGGCATCATGGCCCTGTCCGAGCATTTTCTGGAAGAAGACCTTCATCCGATCGACATTGTCGAACATCTGGCCGAGCATCACGACTGGGATTTCGACCGGATCGGCGACGACCAGATCGCCATGGCGGTCGAAGGCCAGTGGCGCACCTACTCGATCACCCTGGCTTGGTCCAATTACGACGAAACGTTGCGCATGGTCTGTTCGTTCGAGATGGAGCCGCCATCCGACCGGATTGGTGATCTGTACGAACTGCTGAATCACATGAATGATCAATGCTGGGCCGGGGCCTTCACCTATTGGGCCAACCAGAAGCTGATGGTCTATCGGTACGGCTTGGTTATGGCGGGTGGCCAGTCGGCCAGCCCCGAGCAGATCGACACGATGATCACCGCCGCCGTCCTGAGCGCCGAGCGCTACTATCCGGCGATCCAGCTGGTGACCTGGGGCAACCGCAGTGCCGAAGAGGCGATGCAAGTCGCCATTGCAGAGGCTTACGGCCGCGCGTAAAGCTTTGCCCTGAACCGCAAAAGCAGGGGAGGGGCGATCATGGACATGTCACGCGTCGCAGATCAGGGGCTGGTGCTTCTGGGATGTGGCAAGATGGGGTCGGCCATGCTGGCCGGCTGGCTGGACCACGGATTGCCCGCCGCCTCGGTCTGGGTGGTCGACCCGAAACCCTCGGATTGGCTCAGGGCGCAGGGGGTCAACCTGAACACTGCGCTGCCCGAATCCCCAGCGGTGGTTCTGGTGGCGGTCAAGCCGCAGATGATGGGTGATGCGCTGCCGGCGATCCAGGCGCTGGGCGGGGGCGGCAGCCTGTTCATCTCGGTCGCCGCGGGGACCCAGATCGCCAGTTTTGAAAAAGCGCTGGGCGCGAATACGCCGATCGTGCGCGCGATGCCCAACACGCCGGCGGCGATCCGGCAGGGCATCACCGCGCTGATCGGCAACAATCATGCCTCGGAGGACGACATGACCTTGGCCGAGGGCCTGCTGTCGGCCGTAGGCCAGACGGTGCGCCTTCAGGACGAAGGCCAGATGGATGCGGTGACCGGTCTCAGCGGTTCGGGTCCGGCCTATGTGTTTCACCTGATCGAAACCATGGCCGCCGCCGGTCAGGCCAACGGTCTGCCCGCCGATCTGGCGCTGCACCTGGCCAAGGCCACGGTGGCCGGGGCCGGGGCGCTGGCCATGGCGGCCGAGGAAGACCCCGCGCAGCTGCGCATCAACGTCACCTCGCCCAACGGCACCACGCAGGCCGCACTCGAGGTGTTGATGGACCCGGAAACCGGCTTTCCGGCGCTGCTGCAGCGCGCCGTCACCGCTGCCACCGAACGCTCGAAGGAGTTGTCGCATGAGTGAGATTTCCTTCGACGATTTCCTCAAGGTCGATATCCGCGTGGGCGAGGTGATCCGCGCCGAACCTTACCCCGAGGCGCGCAAGCCCGCGATCAAGATGTGGATCGATTTCGGTGAAGAGATCGGCGAACGCAAGACTTCGGCCCAGGTCACCGCGCATTACAAGCCGGAAACGCTGGTGGGCAAACAGGTGCTGGCGGTCGTGAACTTTCCGCCGCGCCAGATCGGCCGGTTCATGTCCGAGGTTCTGGTGCTGGGCCTGCCTGACGAAAACGGCGAGATCGTTCTGATCGGACCCGACGGCAAGGTGCCGTTGGGCGGGCGGATGCACTGATGAAATTGTGGATCACCCGCCCCATGCCGCCTGCGGTCACCGACCGCGCCCGCACCGAGTACGGCGCCGAAATCCGCGACAGCACCGCGCCGTTGGACCCCGACGAGTTGCTCTATGCCCTGCGCGCGTTCGACGTTGTGATCCCGACGTTGGGCGACCTGTTTTCCGCCCGCGTGTTCGAGCAGGTGCCCCAGCCGCGCTGCCGGCTGCTGGCCAATTTCGGCGTGGGCTTCAACCATATTGACGTGGCCGCCGCGCGCGCGGCCGGGGTGCAGGTCACCAACACGCCCGGCGCGGTGACCGACGCCACCGCTGACATCGCAATGACCCTGCTTTTGGCCACGGCGCGCCGCGCGGGCGAGGGCGAACGGTTGGTCCGGTCGGGTGCGTGGCAAGGCTGGCACCCGACCCAGATGCTGGGCCATCATGTGACGGGCAAGCGGGTCGGCATCGTCGGCATGGGCCGGATCGGGCAGGCCATTGCGCGGCGCTGCCATTTCGGGTTCGGCATGCAGGTCGCCTATCATTCGCGCAGCCCGAAGGCGCTGGACTTTCCCGCGGACTGTGCTTCTGATCTTTCTGGGCTTGCCTCGGCAGTCGATTTCCTGGTGATTGCGGTCCCCGGTGGGGTCGAGACATTCCACCTGATCGACGGCGCGGTGCTAGCGGCGATGCGCCCCTCGGCCATCCTGATCAACATCGCTCGCGGCGAAGTGGTGGACGAGACCGCGCTGATCCATGCGCTTCAGGCGCGTCAGATCGCCGGGGCGGGGTTGGATGTCTATGAGTTCGAGCCCGCCGTGCCGGAGGCCCTGCGCGACATGGAAAACGTGACCTTGCTGCCGCATCTCGGGACCGCGACCGAAGAGGTGCGCACCGACATGGGGCACATGGCACTGGACAACGTGGCGGCCTTTGTTGCGGGGCGTCTGCTGCCGAACCCGGTCTAGGCGCCCACAGCCTCACGCCAGTGTCTGCGGCACAGCGAGACATAGGTCTCGTTTCCGCCGATCTGCACCTGCGCGCCTTCGGTAATGGCGCGGCCATTTTCGTCCTGGCGGATCACCATCGTGGCCTTGCGCCCGCATTTGCAGATGGTGCGCACCTCGCGCATTTCATCCGCCAGCGCCAGCAGGGCGGCCGAGCCGGGAAACAGCTTGCCCTGGAAATCCACCCGCAACCCATAGGCCAGCACCGGCACGTTCAGGTCATCGACCGCGCGCGCCAGTTGCCAGACTTGGGTTTCGGACAGAAACTGCGCCTCGTCCACGAAGACACAGGCCACTGGCCCTTGGTCCAGCCGGTCGCGAACCATTGCGAACACGTCATCCTCGGGGCGGAACGTGTCGGCCCGGGCCGAAATCCCGATCCGCGAAGCGATGCGCCCCATCCCTGCACGTCCGTCGATGGCGGCGGTCATCAGATAGGTGTCCATGCCACGCTCGCGATAGTTGTGCGAGGCCTGCAGCAACACTGTCGATTTGCCCGCGTTCATGGTTGAGTAGTTGAAGTACAGCTTGGCCATGGCCCGGGTCTAATCGGACGCGTCGGCGCGGGCAAGCGGTCAGTTCCGGCCGCGATGCCGGGGGAAGGTCGACGCCGCCGTTGCGGTTGCAGAGGCAGAGCTTGGCTCTTGGGGATGGATTACCTCGTGCACGCAACAGCGACACCGCCGGTCGCAATTCGACCGAACCTTTCGCAAAGCCAATCAGATTGGCTTTGCTTGTACTCATTACCGGCTGAATATTGCCGCCACTCACTCAGATATCCCTTGGTTCTTCGAGGGATGGCAAACTTATGGCATTTCAAAGATTATTCCTGTATGGGAATTATTCCTACCCTTTCCCCGGAGTGGACAGCCGGGAGGGCAATGTCGAAGACTCGGGGAAGAACATGGCGGATATCGGGCCTTATCTGAAGAAACACACCGAAGCCCTGGTCAAGGATGTCGGCATCGAGGCGGCATGCGAGATCACCGGAAAGTCGAAGGCAACTCTGGGCCGGTATTATTCGGACAATCCCGAGCACGCCGACAGGTTCATGCCCGTCGATGCGGTGGCCCGGCTCGAGGCGGTCGCGACCTATCCGCATGTGACCTCGGCGCTGGCCGATCTGAAGAACATCACCCTGTCCTATGACGAGCGAAATTCACAGCGCAGCCGCACGGGCGGTGTCAACTCGGACGTGATCGCGCTCAGCCAGCGTTTCGCCATGCTGATGACTGAATACCAGTCGGCGATCGAGGATGGGATCATTACCGTGAACGAGGCCAAGCGCCTGCTGAAGGAAACCTCAATGCTGCAGCAGGTGCTGATCGAAATGAAGCTGCATCTGGAAGAAGAAAGCGTCAGCTAACGTCCGTCTGGGCAGGTTGCGCCCGACACCTTTCATGCCTGACGTGACGGAGCGGCTCGTTTGGACCGACCTTGGCGGAACGGCCCCTCTAGGCGTGGCGTTTGACGAGGACGGACCCCACAGAATACCCCGCCCCAAATGAACAGATCAGGCCGATGTCACCATCCTGCAGGTCGTCGGAGTATTTCGAGAAGGCAATGATCGATCCGGCCGACGAGGTGTTGGCATAGTCCTGCAGGATGTTGGGCTGTTCGCCCGGCTCAGGTTCGCGGCCCAGGACCTTCTTGCCGATGAAGTCGTTCATCGTCTTGTTGGCCTGATGCAGCCACAGGCGCCTCAGATCGCTGCTTTGGATGCCTTCGGCGGCCATGTGGTCGCTGATGTGCTTGCTGACCATCGGCAGCACTTCCTTGAACACCTTGCGTCCGTTCTGCATGAACTGCATGTCGCGGCGGTCCTTCAACCCGTCGGGCCGGGTGCGCCGCAGAAAGCCGTTGTTGTTGCGGATGTTGTTGGAAAACTCGGTCGCGCAGCGGGTCGACAGGATCTCGAAATGCGGGCCTTTGGCATCCTCGATCCGTTCGATCAGAGTCGCCGTGGCCACGTCGCCGAAGATGAAGTGGCAATCCCGGTCGCGCCATTCCAGGTGCCCCGAGCAGATCTCGGGGTTGACCACCAGCGCCGCCCGCACGGACCCAGACCGGATCATGTCGGCTGCCGCCTGGATGCCGAACGTGGCCGAGGAACAGGCCACGTTCATGTCGAACCCGAACCCGGTGATGCCCAGCTCTTTTTGGATTTCGATGGCGATGGCGGGATAGGCCCGTTCATGGTTCGACGCGGCACAGATCACCAGATCGACATCCGCCGCCGTCCGCCCCGCTTGGGCTAGCGCGTTGTGGCAGGCGTCCAGTGCCATCTCGGTCATGATACCCGGCTCGTCGTCGCTGCGCTGGCGCAGCAGGGGGTGCATGACCTCGGGGTCCAGCACGCCGGTCTTGTCCATGACATATCGGTTCTCGATGCCGGATGCCTTGACGATGAACTCTTCCGAGGAATGCTGCATCGGCTCCATCTCGCCCGCAGCGATGGCCTCGGCGTTGGCGGCGTTCATCTTGTCCGCATAGGCGTTGAAGGCTTTGACCAGCTCGGCGTTGGTGATGACGTTTTCGGGCGTGAAAACCCCGGTACCGGTGATTGCGGGCGTATACATGTCGGGTCCTGAACGTTTCGGATTCGCCCAAAATGCAGTCACAACGCCCCCAGATCAAGAGAGGTTGACCCAAGGGAATCAAGCGTGGAAACCAAACTTTAACTTCAAGTCTTGAATAGTTCATTAGTTGAAGTATATGACCGTCTGATCCGTGCGGAGAAGAACATGACGACAGAAATCGGCCAGCGGCTGTCCAGCCTGACGCCCGAGATCCAGGCGATGATGGGCGTCTATGCGTTGTACTGGAAGCTGGAAGAAAGCTTTGCCAGCATCGAAACCGACCTCAGTCAGCAGGAATGCCACATGCTGGTCAAGCTGGACCAGCCCAAGCGCATGGGCGTGCTGGCGGCTGACATGCTGACCGTGCCGTCGACGATCACCGCCACGGCGGACGCGTTGGAGCGCGCAGGCTATCTGACCCGTCAGCCCGACCCCAGCGATCGCCGGGCCTGGCTGCTGGTGCTGACCGACAAGGGCACCGAGACCCGTAACATGCTGGTCGCCACCGCCGGAGAGCTTTTTCGCAGCGCCTCTGGCCTGAACGACGCCGAAACCGCCGAATTTGCCCGACTTGCCTGCAAGATCCGGGCCAACATCTTGAAAACGGGAATACCCGAGGGACTGACGAAATGAAGCTGCTGACTTCTCTGGGTCTTGCCCTGGCCTTTGTGGCCACGCCGATCGCCGCGCAGGAAGCGGTGAAACCCGTGAAACTGATGGTGGTGCAGGAAACCGCCCCCGGTTTCTCGCGGCAATTCTTCGGCCGTGTGGCTGCGCGCCAGACCGTGGACCTGGCGTTTCAGGTGGGCGGCCAGATCTTGGAACTGCCCGTCAACGAAGGCTTCGAGGTTCCCAAGGGCGGCCTGATCGCCCGGCTGGATCAGGAACCGTTCGAGCTGGCGCTGGATCGCGCCAAGCTTCAGAAGGAACAGGCCGACCGCACGCTTGCGCGCCTGTCGCGTCTGCGCGGCACCACCGCCAGCGAGGTCGCCGTCGATGATGCCGAAACCGCCGCGCAACTGGCGGCCATCGCCGTGCGCGACGCCGAATACAACCTGGAACATGCCACCCTGACTGCGCCATTCGATGCACTGGTTTCGCGGCGCGAGGTCGAGAATTTCACCACCGTTTCGGCCGGCACCCCGATCGTGCGCATCCATGACATGTCGGAACTGCGCATCGAGGTGGACGTGCCCGAAATCCTGTTCCAGCGCACCAGCCAGGAGGATGGATTCACCATCACCGCGAAATTCCCGGCCAGCGATCAAGTGTTCCCGTTGGAAATCCGCGAATTCGACGCCGAAACATCCAGCGTCGGTCAGACCTTCCGCATCCAGTTCGGCCTGACGCCGCCCGAAGGGTTGCGGATACTGCCCGGCTCATCGGTCACGGTGAACGTCAAAGTCGATGACAAACGCACCGGCATCATCGTGCCCCCCACCGCCATCGTTCCCGACGCCGAGGGCAATCTTGGCGTGATGGTGTTTTCGCCCGTGGGCGCCGACGAAGGAACCGTCAAATGGGTTCCGGTCACGGTCGAGCCCACCCAATCGGGCGACGTGCGGGTGCTGACCGGCCTTTCGGATGGGGATGAGATCGTCGTCGCGGGCGGCGCAGTTCTGACCGACGGGCAGACCGTCCGGCGCTTTGCCGGCTTTGCCAACTGAAGGGGGCGACGATGAATATCGCACGCGCCTCGATCGACAGGCCGATCCAGACTTGGCTGATCATCCTGGTCACCTTGCTGGGCGGCATCTGGGGCTTTTCCGCGCTGGGCCGGCTGGAAGACCCGGCCTTTACCATCAAGAACGCCGTCATCATCACCAGCTATCCCGGCGCAACCGCCGAGCAGGTCGCAGAAGAGGTCTCGGAGCCGCTGGAATCCGCCATCCAGCAGATGGGCGAGGTCGATGTCATCACCTCGGTCAACCGCCCGGGCCAGTCGCTGATCGAGGTCGAGATCAAATCCACCTATGACGGGTCCAAACTGCCCGACATCTGGACCCGCCTGCGGGCCAAGGTGCGCGATGCGTCGCGCGGTCTGCCCTCGGGGGTCAGCGCGCCGTTCGTCAATGACGGGTTCGGCGACGTGTTCGGCCTGTTCTATGCCGTCACCGCCGAAGGGTTCACCGACGCGGAAAAACACGAACTGTCCACCTTTCTGCGCCGCGAATTGCTGACGGTCGAAGGCGTGGCCGATGTCGAGGTGCAGGGCCTGCCGGACGAGGCGATCTTCATCGAGCCTGACCTTGCCATTTCGGTCAACCAGAACGTTCCGCTGACCGCGATCAACGAGGCTATCGCCAACGCCAACTCGGTTCAGCAATCGGGTACCCTGCGGGCCGAGGATCACCGCACCACGATCCTGACGGCGGACGGGTCCGACAGCGTGTCGGAAATCGCCGGGCTGTCGGTCGGCTCGCAAGGGCAGGTGATCAACCTGTTCGACATGGCCAATGTCTATCGCGCCCGCCAGACCGATCCCGACATGCTGATCCGCTTCAATGGGGTCGAGGCATTCACCCTAGGCATCGCCGGCCTGTCGACCGAGAACATCGTCGAGGTCGGCAAACGCGTCGACGCCAAGCTGGCCGAACTCGACGTGGAAATCCCCGCCGGGGTGGAAATTCTGCCCATCTACCAGCAGCATGTGGTGGTCGAGCAGGCCTCGAACGATTTCCTGGTCAACCTGGCTATGTCGGTGGCCATCGTGGTGGTGGTGCTGGGCATCTTCATGGGCTGGCGCGCGGCCGTCGTCGTGGGATCGACCTTGCTTTTGACGGTGGTGGGCACACTGCTGTTCATGGCGGTGTTTTCCATCGAGATGGAGCGCATCTCGCTGGGCGCGCTGATCATCGCGATGGGGATGCTGGTCGACAACGCCATTGTGGTGGCCGAAGGGATGCAGATCGCGATGCTGCAGGGCAAGAACTCGCGCGATGCCGCAGACGAGGCCGCTTCCAAGACCCAGATCCCTTTGCTAGGGGCCACGGTCATCGGCATCATGGCCTTTGCGGGAATCGGGCTCAGCCCGGATGCGACGGGCGAATTCCTGTTCTCGCTGTTTGCGGTGATCGGCATTTCGCTGCTGCTCAGTTGGGTTCTGGCGATCACGGTCACGCCGTTGTTGGGGCACTATTTCTTCAATCAGGGTAAAGAGGGAGGGATCGACGCATACAGTGGCCTTCTGTTCCGCCTTTATGGCGCGACGCTGGCCTGGGCGCTGCGGTTCCGCTGGCTGGTGGTGGCCGGGCTGGTGGGCATCACAGTGGCCTGTTATGCGGGCTTCGGGCTGATGAAGCAGCAGTTTTTCCCCAACTCGAACACGCCGCTGTTCTTCGTGCATTACAAGCTGCCGCAGGGCACCCCGATCGACCGCACGGCCGCCGACATGGCCGTGTTCGAGGACTGGCTGGCCCAGCGTGACGACGTGGTCTCTGTTGCGACATTCGTGGGGCAGGGCGCGACGCGCTTCATGCTGACCTATTCGGCCGAAAAGCCGAACCCCAGCTATGGGCACATGATCATCCGCACCGAAACGCTCGAGGACATCCCCGCGCTTCAGGCCGAGCTTAAGGCCTTCGGTTCGGCCCGGTTCCCCGAGGGCGAGTTCCGCACCAAGCGCCTGGTCTTCGGCCCCGGCGGCGGCACCCCGATCGAGGCGCGGTTCTCGGGCAGCGATCCGGTCGTGCTGCGGCGACTGGCCGACGAGGCGGTGCGGCGCATGTCAGAGGCATCTCCCAACGCGCTGGACGTACATCACGACTGGCGCGAGCAGGAATTGGTGCTGCAGCCGATCTATGCGACCGAACGCGCCCAGACCGCCGGCGTTGCCCGCGAGGACATTGCCGCGACGCTGCAATTCTCGACCGATGGCATCACCGGCGGCGTGTTCCGGGAGCGCGACCGTCTTATCCCCATCATCCTGCGCCGTCCGGCGGACGGAGACTATTCGATCGTCGATCAGGTGGTGTATTCGGACCAGTCCCAGAAATTCGTACCCATCGAGCAGATGGTGGACGGGTTCCAGTACAAGGCGCTCAACACTCTGGTGCACCGGCGCGACCGGGTGCTGACCATCACAGTGGGCGCCGATATCCCCGCCGATCTGACTGCCGCGGAAGTGCATGCCGAGGTGCGCGACGCCATCGAATCGATGGACCTGCCGCTGGGCTACAAGATGGAATGGGGCGGCGAGTTCGAGGATTCGGGCAAGGCACAGGCGAGCCTGGGCAGGCAACTGCCGCTGAGCCTGCTGATCATGGTTCTGATCTCGGTGCTGCTGTTCAACGCAATCCGGCAGCCGATCATCATCTGGCTGCTGGTGCCGATGTCGGTGAACGGTGTGGTGATCGGGCTGTTGGGTACGGGGCTGCCCTTTACCTTCACCGCGCTTCTGGGTCTGCTCAGCCTGTCGGGTATGCTGATCAAGAACGGCATCGTGTTGGTCGAGGAAATCGACCTGGTCCGTGCCACCGGCAAGCCTCTGCGCGAGGCGATCATCGAGGCCTCGGTTTCGCGACTGCGTCCGGTAATGCTGGCGGCGATCACCACGATTCTGGGCATGGCGCCGCTGCTGACCGACGCCTTCTTCGTGTCGATGGCGGTCACAATCATGGGCGGCCTGGCCTTTGCGACGGTCCTGACCATGGTCGCTGCGCCGGTATTCTACCTGTTGTTCTTTTCACGCGAAGAACAACGCAGGCTGGCGGCGCAGGCGGCATAGATCGTAATCGAAAGGACCTCGGGTGCATTGCAAGCGCCTATCGAGGGGAGGTCGGACGGATCAGCCGGCCTTCGGGCTGGCTGATTTCAGCGCGACATCAAGCTTTGCGTATTGGGTGCAAACGCCCAGCGACGTCTGGCAATAATTTCGGGATCGCGCGAGGCCCCGTCGACAGGAATAACGCCGCAATCGGGGGCGAAAGGTTGGACCAGAGCAGACCAGCCAAGACCGCCTCATTCACGAAAAAAACCGCAGGTGGCCAGACAGGTATTTCATCGATCAACCTCCTGCAGTTGCTTCTTTATTTAGATGCAGGAGTGTTCTCGGTTCTCGGGGACATACGTCAGGTTATGCTCCCCGCGCGCTCTCTGCTTTGAGGTCACTGCGCTTTGCGCCTTCCCATGAAGGGTTCCACACGGGCCATCTGCTCGTCGCTCAGCCGGAATCGATCTGACATGTTCACCGGTTTCTTTGGGTGCGATGAATCATGTGGCACGGCGGAAATCAATGGGTCCCGAGCCTAAGGGGAGGGGGTGTCTGAAATTAGCCAAGGACTGGCAAGTTGCCCACCAAACCGAAGGTCAACACTTTCGCAGTCAGCCAATGCTCGGATGCTCAGTTTCACTTTATCTCGATGATGAGTTGGCGGGAGATAAAACGGCTTGGCATCCATCCTACTCGGCCAACTCGGTGTGCGTTTCTTGATAATCTATCGACGGGAACCAGCATCCCATACATCGCTTCGGCGTCCTTGAGCGAAGGTTGCCCAGGCGCCCAATTTTCCAATGTCAAATCCGAACCTGAGCGCCAGCGCCATCCCAACGAAGTCTTGGTCAACCCGATCGCAGGCCCGTAATTGTTTTTTATACTCGACGCTTGAGCAGTCCAAAGTTTTTGATCGAAACGAACCATATCAACTACGAACTCTTCTTCCTCCTTCGTTTCGATTTCGACGAGTTTGCCACCGACTTCTCTGAGATACGCGTCCAGGTCAGGTTCTCCGATCGTGGTACCGAGATCTACAGCCACGTACAGACTCCCTTGGAAAAAACCGTAGATTAGGGGCTTTCGCTTGAAAGTGCGGACGACTCTGGCAAGCCTAGTATCGTTTTCCAGAATCCCTATTGCCTCGGGATCAACAGGTCGAGCTATCGCCCCCGAAGTGGAAAAAAGGCCGGATGCGGGGGTGTCGCGGTCAATTTGGCCAAGGGCGGCCAAGGTCGCACGTGTTGGCAATCCTGTCTTCGGCAAGCCCAGCGCAAGTTGAACCTTCTCGATCGCCCCGATGGTCCGTGGACCGATCTGACCGTCAATTTGCCCGATATCGTTCCCCCTGGATTTCAGTGCCCACTGCATCTCGGACACCAGCTTCTTGGGCAGATCGAGCATTTCCAAGCCGAGCCTTCGCATTTCCGCATTCATGACTTCACCGTCTCGGATCGTGCGATACCGTCCGAAGGCTCGGGCTTGAAGATCGTCAAAGAGGGCCTGCTCTTCGCGCACAATCGCGCTTTTGGATAGCCTTCCGGTCGGGAAGCGCTCAAAATAGAGTGCCCAGCCGCGTGGAGAGGCAATTTTTTCGGCAGCAGCATAGGCGGTCAGTTCATTCTGAATGTTAGAGGCCGATTTTTCAACGTCACTCTTGGGTGGTGCGGCGGCAGTACGGGTGAGTTCTTCGTGCTTGCGCACAGCCAAACGAACCAGGGGGTGTGCCTCATGAACACCAAACCGTTCCAGAAAAGTTTGCCAGGCACCTATAGAGCCATCTTGATCCGCATCAGCGAAACCCGCTGCGATTTCTTGTCCAATGGAGGGCGCTTCCGGAACTGGAGTCATTGCTGCGACCTGAACCTCTGGCACCAGAAAAATGTCCTCGCCCGGAAGCGAACCGTAGGTAAACGGCTCTTGATACCCGTCGGTTGTCCGATAAACGGAATCGCGGATCTTGCGAAACATCTTTCCAATCTCAAGCCCTGGCTCCTCGATATGGGCAAGAAGCGCCTCGGCATAAGGGCTGTTTCGCCCCTCACCATCCAACGCCAAGGTTCCACCCCGTGCCGAGTAGCCCACCAGTACGCCACCGGGATCAATCCGCCCAAGGCCCTGCCCGACCGAGCGGGTCGCCGAGGTTCGGAGCATGTCGGTCAGGAACGGGTTATTTCTGCACGCATCCACCAGGACGACCTTGAGAGCCGACGTATCGGCCACCGCATTGATGACCGCATCCAGCCTGATCGCCTCGAACTCTACGTCCCGGTCGCTTCGGAGTTCGGCGTTTACAGGGATCAAGTAGTTGGTCTTGTCGATTTCCACGCCATGACCAGCGAAGTAGACAAACACCATATCCGCGTCTTGAGCTGTTTCGGCAAAATCCCGAATCGCAAGACGCATCTCGCGATAATCCAGATTGAGACCGGATGTTACTGCAAATCCGATTCTTTCTAGTGCCTTCGCGATGTCCTCGGCGTCATTGGCCGGGTTTCCGAGGTTGCTGACGAACTCATAGTCGGAATTGCCGATCACAAGTGCGACGCGTTTTTCCGCCGCAGCCACCGATGGAAGGATGGAAGCGAGTAGCAAAAACCATGCGGCCAGACGAATAAATTGTCTCTTCCTGGCTGAAGCCTTCGACAGAAACTCGAGTCTCATCTTTGCTTTCCCGTTTCAAAGTCCTGCCGATTGCAGAAGCTGCGTGAAACCGCTGACATCCTGCACGCGGACACGACCCGAAAAGTCGATATCGGTCAGGTATCCAAGCGCATCGAACCAGATGCCTGCTGATGCCGCCTCTGCTGCGTTCCCAAGGCGCGGTCCGCTACGCTCGATCAGGCTGGTTGCTCGCTCTACGACTTCGCGCGTTTTGCCATCGGCCAGATAGATCGTGATCGCATGGATTCGCCCCGGCTCCAGATCTCTGTCGCCCCTTGCCATGTCGAGCCCGTAGAGTCCGGGGCGGAAACGTGCGTTTTGGGCTGTCCCGGCAACCCGCACCCCTTCCTCCAGCAAGGTGACCTCGGCTTGCATGATACCATCAAATGGTTCCGTCAACTCCCAGACGACAAGAGGGCGGCTTTCAGAAGATAATCCACCTCCGTCGGGAGCAATCACACGAACCCGCTTGCCAGAAAGCTCGAGATCTCGGGTGCCCGCGCCAACGCGGTCGGCTGGCACGCCCGAGGCCGGAGGAACGAAAACAACCGTAGTTTGCTCTTTGGACTCGTTAGCCTTCTTTGATTCCGCTGTGACCGAGGCTGCGCCGACAAAAAACGTCGCAACAGCCAAAGCAGGAATAACCAAGAAGTCGAGTTTCATCGAAACACCCGATGTCGGTTACCGAATTAGTCCCGCGATCGTATAAATCCGATGGGTCGTCGTTTTGTCGTCATGCAGAAGAGTGCCTGCGGGCGAGCACTCGGCAAATCCATCCAAAAGGAGCATAAATTCTTCGCTGCAGCATATCGTAACAGGCTGAATTTGTCGACCTTCCAGCGTCTTGGCATAGGCTTCGATACGAGCCGCAACATTGACCGCATCCCCGACCAGATTGTAGCGCATCGAGCCCTTTCGCCCGATCGTCCCGCCAAAAACCAGCCCGCTGTGAAGCCCAATCCTCATGGCATATGGCCAGCGAACACCGTCTGCCGAGTTGAGTCGTGCAACCGTCTCGCGCATTTTGAGGGCGCAAGCGCAGGCTGCGCGGGCATCATCGGTCAGTTCTTTGCCGCTCTCGCGGGCCAGGGGCGCACCGAAGGCAACCAAGATGCCATCACCGGTGAACTTCTCGACAAATCCACCGTGGCAAGCGGCATCTTCGCTGAGAGCGTCAAGCAGCGTACCAATCCAAGCAAGGTAGGCATCAGGTTCAGCTTTACCGCCCACCGTCGTAGCGCCGACCACATCGGCGAACAGCAAACTCACCTGCAATCGCCGCGGGATCGTTTCGCCCTTGGAGAGTATGGATGCCCGCTGGTTCCAGATTTCCTGCGCCAGTTCTGGCGACAACTGGCTTTCAAAGAGCTGAGACATGACGCGACGTTGTTGCCGCGCACGTGAAGCCACAAAGATGAACGTCAGCACAAAGGCCGTGATCCACGCGGCGGTAACCGGCACAGCGGGCAACCAGAGGTGCCAGTTCAGCGAGAATGTCATTCCTCCCAACAGTCCAATGGCCCCGGCTCCGCCAAGCAGGATTGCCAAGACCGGGTTCCGGAACAGGACAACGATCCCCGAAGCCAACACACTGGCAGCAACAACCATGAAGCCCTGGATCCAATGTGGTAGGTCCGTTATCGGGCGCAGTCCGTTTTGCACGTGGTCAACCAATTGCTGGACCAATGCCGCGTGAACCTGAAGCCCGTAGACATATTGAGTTCCAGAATTCCGGTTCAGCGGTGTAACGAAATGATCCTTGATCGAATCGCTGATTAGTCCGATCAGAACCACTTTCCCTCTCAAATCGGTTTCGCCTTCCAGCAATTCCCTAGCAGACAGCATCGGTGCCACGGGCAGGCGCTGGGCAAAATGAGCCATGATTTGATAGCCACTTGCGTCCAGCCTGGCATAGCTGCCGAAATCCGAGCTCAAAGGCGGCACGGGTATGTTGCCCAGCTTCAAAACCTGGGGGTCGTCGGGCCACGGGGTCAGTTCGGCGATGCCCAAAGCGGAGAATGCGAGTTGGAGTGAAAAAGAGTATTTCAACGTTTGGCCATCGTTCACCATAAGCAGCGAGCGACGCGCCACGCCGTCACGGTCGACTGGCACATCGGCGAACCCGAATGATCCCCTTTTCAAAGAGACATCTGGCGGCGTGATAACGAAGTCGCCTGCATTCCCCAGCTTGCCGATCGTCGTGACACGCGGATTTTTCAGTACCGCCTCCAGCGTAGCGGCACCGGGTTCGACCGGGCGCTCGCGAAGGATGTCCACACCCACCACTTTCGCGCCTGCCCCCAAAGCGGCATGTATTAGCCGGGCCAGTTGCTCATCACTGATCGGCCATCCCCATTTAGCGAGTTCATTGTCGCGGACGGCAACTATTGCGACGTCGGGCGTGAGATCGGACGATGCAGCTTGTGAAGTGGCAAAATCATAATGGGCGAGTTCAACAGGCTCGAGAATGCCTGTGCCGCGCGCCAGCAACGTCAAGCCCGAAACAATTGCAGACACGCAAGTAACAAGAGACAGCCCTGCTATTTTCGAGAACAACGTCAACTGCATAATCTAATTCGGCCATTCAAACTCAAGCCAAGACTACAACAGTTTTGCAATGCTGCTAACCGACTTGAGCTACTGGCTAATCCTTGGACGGTGTCCGGCGTGTTTTTGGCTTCTCTCTCTGCTCCTGACGATCGGGTTGATTTTCGTCTTGTCTCAGGCAATGGATCATCGCTAAAGGTTTTACGCCAAGGGCTGAATGGGCGCGTGCGGTAGAAAAACCTGACCCACTTTAAGACACCGGCCCGGCCTCTGACCTGGTTCGACAGGCGTGCAGGTAGATGCATCGCTCCGCAAAATGCCCCCGAAACCACGGCAGCAGATGAGATGTCGGCATCAGAGTTCTCGCGCTTTTTGCGGCGCGCGTTCCGCAACCTTGTTGATCACAGTGTCGACGGCTCGATCCACTTCATCTGCATGGACTGGCGTCATATGGGCGAGATACTTGCAGCGGGGCAGAGGGTCTGCGACGATCTCAAGAACCTGATTGTCTGGGTCAAGGACAACGGAGGTATGGGCACCTTCTACCGCTCACGGCACGACTTGATCTTTGCCTTCAAGAAGAGGGACGCGCCGCATATCAACACTTTTGAATTGGGGCAGCACGGGCGCTACCGGACCAATGTCTGGCAGTATCGCGACGTCAACACCATGCGGGCAGGGCGCATGGAAGAACTGGCGCTGCATCCGACCGTAAGGCCCGTGCAGATGATTGTCGATGCCGTCCGCGATGTGTCCGGACGCGGTGACATCGTGCTCGATGTCTTTGGCGGACCCGGCTCGACGTTGATCGCGGCTGAGAAAACCGGCCGGCGCGCCTATCTCTGCGAGTTTGACGAGATCTAATGTGATCGCATCATTGCCCGCTAGGAGGCCTATGCCAGGGACGAGGCGGCGCAGGTTCTCTGCGGCTGGACGCCAGCGGCGACAAACAAGGCGATGGAGGCGGCGGAACGGGCAGCGACAAGGACAAGCGCGGGCTCGTGGCCCGACCCGGCTATGACGTGGGATATGGTAAACCGCCGAAAGACGCCCGCTTCAAACCGGGCAAGTCTGGTAATCCGAAGGGGCGGCCCAGGGGATCAAAGAACAAACGTCCGGGCATGCATGAGGAACGTATGAAAGACATCATTCTCGATGAGGCATACCGCGACATCACGATCCGGGAAGGGCGCCGCAGCGTGACAATCCCCATGGTGCAGGCGGTCATGCGGTCTCTGGCTGTGAACGCCGTCAAGGGCCAGCACCGCGCGCAGCGGCTCTTCTCACAGTTGCTGGCTGAGGTGGAAAGCTCCCGCAACATGCTTCACGCTGAATATCTGGACAAGGCGCTGACCTAAAAGATCGAATGGGAGAAGGAACTGCGCAGGGGCGCAGAAGCCGGGAAAAAAACCATGGATAAGCCCATTCCGCATCCGGATCACATCAAGATCGACTTTCGAACTGGTAAGGTGCGCATTGTCGGACCAATGACCAAAGGAGAGAAAAAGGTATTGGACGACTGGCGTAGAAAGCTTCCTGACCTCCGTGCCAATATCGACGATCTGCGTGAGGCGATGGTCCACGAGACCGACCCAGATGAGATCGCAGAGCTCGAACGCCACACCCGGATAGGTGAAGAGCTGTACGAGCGGACCAGCACCGCTTTGGCAGTGGCCGAGCAACCCACTTCGGAGTGAGCACGAGCCCAAAGCGCCCAAGTGCTTTACGCCGACTTGCTTCGAGTGAAGAGTATACCGATGAGGAGAAGGGAGCGAGACTATGGCCTTTCCTGAAGCAATGGCAGCAATCCAAAAACACATCAGGGCGGCAGACGCACTCGCTGCGCTGGGCGCAAGAATTGGGGCGGCCTCAGGCCACCTCCGACCAAATGATACTCTTACCTCGAAACTTGACGCTGTCGTCGACGCGTTCGAGCCCGACTTGCTGGACGGCTTGACGGACGAAGAACTGGACGCGCTGTATGGGTTTGTCAGGGCAGCCATGCGCCAAATGCTGCATCCACTAGAACTACCCGACGACGGCAGCTTTGGTTGGTCGTTCGACGACCCCGGCATTCTCGAAACTCAGGGACGTTCATCCCGGCTCGTGACGAAATTTCTGACCGAGTACGCGGCAAAAGAGCCGGAATTCGAGGCCACCCTGTCAAACGCTCCACGGTTTCTTGATGTTGGGAGCGGCGTCGGATGGATTTCTCTTTCCATGGCCCAGCAATGGCCATCGCTTACCGCAATCGGCATAGACATCCTCGGGCCTGCTCTGGACCTTGCCGCCAATAACCTGGAACAAACAGGGCTAACCGATCGCGTCACCTTCAGAAACGAGAACGTCGCCGACCTGAAGGAAAATGCTGCATTTGACGTTATCTTCGTACCGGTCATTTTCCTTCCCGAGGCCATCATTGACCAGACCTTCAAGAACCTTCAACAGGCACTCAAGCCGGGGGGATGGCTGTTTGCGGCCGCATATCGCGTGCCAGAGGATCGCAAGTTGGCTGCTCTCAATGACCTGCGGACGACAATTTCAGGAGGTCGAGCCTGGAGCGACAAACAACTGGCGACTATGGCGGAGAACGCCGGGCTTGTTTCGGTTGGAGATATCGCCGCTGGATCGCCACTTCATCTTTGGGCGTCCCGCCGTGAAACCTAGAGTGAGCCAGTGAGCGCTTTGTCCGCGCAGCAGACGCTCACGAGAATACTGCGAGCGTCCGCACCGAGCCCAAAGCAGAACGTTAGAATTTCTCAGTTTGCCACGCAGCAACAGATAAGCTGCCGAACTCAGCGAAAACTGGAGTAGTAACAATCAGCATTGAAACCTGTTATTTTGCTGATTGTTTCGAGACGGCCGTTTGATTTGTAAGCTGACGCTGTTGTTACATCGTAGCCATATTCCCGTTTTAGGATGATCGGTAAGCCAACGGCGAATTGATGCATGTGCGGGATTTCTGCGTTTGGGTCCTTGATTGCATTTTTCGGAGATTTTTGCAGGGCGCGCTCCCGAAAATCAGAGTAACTCACCCCACCATTCACCGTTTGATTAGCAAGGTTCTGAAACCTTGGACCAAGTTTGGCGTCCTTGAAAAAGTCGGTGCCGAAACTTCTGGCAACTAGCGCGTAACCAAAGGCGCTTTCTGCTCCCAGAGTGTGATACCAATAGCCGCGGTAGCCGCGAAATGAGTTTTCTTTCAGCATGCCTTGGGCATCTATCTTTTTGATGAAAGAGGAGCGGCGCTTGCGTATTTCGCTTTTGGCGAGCCGTGCATCACGTTTCCACCTAGCGTAGGCAAGCACGCCCAAACCATAGTCTCCAAATTCATACAATCCGTCACTTTTCGCGCCGTTTGACGCCAGTGGGGAAATGAATTTCTTGTAGATCTTGTCAAAGTACGTATCCAGAATTCGTTTCTGATCTGGTGTTGCGTACTCCTCAAGCACAATGGCCGAATACAACATTGCAACGCCAGTATACCCAGTGTGTTGCACAACATGCAGTGGACATGGTCGGTCGCTTCGGCCACCTTTCCAGCACTCCACTTTTTTTGCGCTATTATATGATGGGGCATTCAGCAGGGCGTTCGCTTGCGCAAGATTGACCAGAGTGCCCAAGATTTTTTTGCCGGCCGTGGCGTCACCTTTTGCCGCCGCGCCATATGAAACTTCTAAGAGCTTTGTCCACCTTTTGGAGAAGGCATCGTGGTTGACGTTCAGAGAATTGGTGCTCGTCATGCTCGCCGAACTTAGTGCTGAAATCATCTTAAGGTCACTGTTCAGGCGAGATGAAGAAAAAAACTTCGAGCATGCAGAGCCTTGCAGGCGTTCAGCGAAGAAGTCCGTTGGGAACGTCACGTTTTGCGCGCTTGCCGACGTCGAAATAATCGACGACGCGACAAAAACGGATAAGATCCAATGTCTAAAGAAAAATTGCATTATGCTTCTTCAGGTTCCCCGTATTCAAAGAATTGGAATATATTGATACTTGCAACGTCAAAGGCCCGCTTTTTTCTCATTTAGTACTATCCACGCGCTCAATTTCCAAAATATACCCTCGTGCTGAGCCGGCGCCATTTGCATCGTCCCAATACGGTGAAGGCTGGTGAACGTAATTGTGGAACCGAACGACGTCCGAGTTCCCACCATGATTGTTTGGCTGGCCTTCTGACCAGTTCGAAAACGTAACCGGTTCGCCGCTGACCAGCGCCCACCCACCGTCTGGCTCAATGGCCCCTTCTTCCTGATATGTGCCGATCCAAGGTCCGAAAGCTTGCCCATCCTGATGCATATCCCACAAGCGCTCATCGTTCTTAATGAGTTCGAAAACAAAACTGTTCTCCGCTTCGGATGTAATGGAGGCTAAATAGCCACCCCTTTTTTTGGCATCTGCAACAGCTGACTGCCAGGAACTGCCCCATGTCAAAATTGCATAATAGGAATGTTCATTCCATTCGCCTGACGCAACAACGTCAGACATCTGGGGCAGTGGAGGTGCATCTAGGTTGCTTTCAGACGTCCACGGCGGCGACCCACCAGAAAGCGTTGTAGTGCTGTCACGAGCAGTTAGAACATACACAAGACCCAAGCAGGCGGCAGCGAAAAAGGCACCTCCCGCGGCCAGAATGCGCAGCTTGTTTTCTTTGCGCGCACTGACATCTTGGATGCCCTCAACGTTGTAAGTGCGCACCGGACGATCAATGTTTCTTAGACGCTTGGTTCCCATAGCACGGAACCCAAGGGACAGCTTGCCTTGTATCTGGTCGTGTACCTCGCCAGACAAGCAGATCCCACCGGGTTCAGCGAGGCTTTCTAGTCGAGCGGCCACATTTACGCTGTCACCTAAAAGGTCACCATCTTGAAGGATCACGTCTCCGACATTTATCCCGATGCGAAACTGAACTTGTGAAGACGACGGAACCGAGAGGTTGCGTGTCCGAATTGCTTCCTGAATTTCAACGGCACATCGCACCGCTTCGACAGAGCTCGCAAATTCAGCAATAATGCTATCGCCAGCGGTGTTGGCAATCCGACCACCAAAGTTCTCAATAAGCGCATCAGTCACTGATCTATGCTCTAAGAGCATTTTAGCAGTGCCTTCTTCATCGACGCTGGTAAGACGACTATATCCGGCCACGTCGGCAGCCAGTATGGCTGCAAGACGTCTTGCAATCTTGTTAGTACTCGCTTGCGTTTCGTTATCTTGCGGCAAAATTCATTTTCTTATGATGCAATGGTAAGTGTGCTACGTTCGCGACTGACGCTTAACAAAAAATACCGAGACCAAATCGAAAATCTAGCGCTTTCTTATTTCCAGCTCCCGCAGTTTTCCAATGATAAGGCGTTCGTCTAACTTTTTGCTTCAAGGTGAATGCCAGCTAAGTCCGCTGAGCTGACCTATGTCGCGTTGATCAGCCCCACCTGAGTGGTCCAGTTTGACTGTTAGTGCGTAGTCGGCCTCTGGTCCATCGGGACGACGGTTTCCGGGGCCGGTGGGCGGTAACCCAGGGCGCTGATCGTGCGCCCCGATGTTCCCTGTTCCGGCGACTAGCGCTGGCGGGGGAAAGCGCCGGTCGACCGTTCAACGCGCTGCCGTCTGATTGAACTGCGTGAACATGCATGCAAGATGGAATGATCTTGCAAGGAAGCATGCCGATGACCGAGACCCCAAGACTGTTCCAGCCCCTCAGGATTCGGGGCGTCGAAACCCGCAACCGTGTCGTCATCTCGCCGATGTGCCAGTACTCGGCGCATGAAGGGCACATGGATGACTGGCATCTTGTGCAACTCGGCCGCTTCGCGATTGGCGGCGCCGGCATCGTCTTTACCGAGGCGACCGCCGTGCAAAAGGCCGGGCGCATCACGCACGGGTGCCCCGGGCTTTGGGCCGACAGCCAGATTCCGGGTCACGCAAGGATTGCACAATTCGCGCTGCGGAACGGTGCCATTCCGGCGCTCCAGCTTGGGCATGCGGGGCGCAAGGCAGGGATGCAGCGGCCGTGGTTCGGCAATGGCCCTCTGAACGACGCCGATATCGCCCGCGGCGACATGCCCTGGACGCCGGTCGGGCCAAGCGCGATACCTGTTGCCGATGGCTGGCCCGTTCCGCATGAGCTGCCGGTGTCCGAGATCAAGGCCCTGATCGACGATTACGTGTCCGCGACGCACCGCGCGCGAGAGGCCGGCTACAGGATAGTCGAAATTCACGGCGCCCACGGGTACTTGCTGCACAGCTTTCTGTCGCCGCTCTCGAACAGGCGCAAGGACGCCTATGGCGGGGATTTGACCGGGCGCATGCGGCTTGCCCTCGAAATCGCCGAAGCGGTGCGCGGCGCCTGGCCGGAAGACCTGCCCTTGTTCTTTCGCACCTCGGCGGTCGACGGGTCGCCCGATGGGTGGAGCCTCGAGGACACTGTTGTGCTGGCGCGTGCGCTCAAGGACATTGGCGTCGACGTGATGGATTGTTCCTCAAGCGGCATCGCCGGGGCCGCAACGGCAAGCGGCTCGCAAAAGCGGCAACCGGGTTTCCAGGTTCCCTATGCTGATCGCGTCCGGAACGAAGTCGGCATGGCAACGATGGCCGTGGGCTTGATAACGCACCCTTTGCAGGCCGAAAAAATCCTTGCTGACGGGGCTGCGGATCTTATCGCCATCGCGCGCGAGGCGCTGGTCGATCCGCAATGGGCGCTTCATGCCGCCAGAGATCTGGGCCACGACACCGACTTTACGGAATGGCCCGTACAATCGGGCTGGTGGCTCGCCAGCCGTCAAAGGACATCGGATTTCTATAAGCCCTGAAGTCGTGAACTTCTCGTTGGTGAGCGCCTTCTGGTTCACAAAAAGGAGCTTTCGGAGGGGCTGCATATCTTACCTTGCCGATGAGCCGTTTTGGTTATGCAAAAGCACGGAGCAAGATACTGAAGTCGCTAGCCGTGTTGCCCGGGGTGATAACGCATGGTGCCAGGTCAGCGCTTCGCTATGTGGGATGTCGCATGCCACCCGTTCGGGGCTCAGGCAAGGTAGGAATCTGTATTGGTTACAGTCGCGTAGCTGCCGTTCAGCGCCCCCATAATAGTGGCGTGAACAAATTCGGCCGGCACTGTAACGTTCCCAAAAGAGGTTTCCTTCGCGCCGCAAGCATCTTCTATGACGGTCACATCGAACCCGAGGTCGCGTGCTGCGCGTGCCGTCGCGTCGATACACATCTGTGACATCGCTCCGCAAATCGTGACGCTGGTTACCCCCGCATCGCGAAGCAGAGCTTCCAACCCGGTATCGTGAAAGCTGTTGGGTCTGTGTTTCAGAACTGTCGTTTCATCACCTTGCGGTGAGACTGTATCATTGATCCTTGCGCCATCCGTACCTGCGACGAAGAACGGCCCACCTTGCGGCATTTCATGGTGCACATGGACAATTATATCCTTTTTCTTCCGGGCTGCCTTCAGGAGCCGTGCTGCATTGACAGCAGCCTCTGCCATATTGGCAACGGGCCATTTTCCACCTTCGAAATAATCATTCTGGATATCCACAAGTATTAGAGCAGTCTTCATGCTTGGGCCTCTTCCTCGGCAGGTTGCGTGCAATAAGCAAGGCATGATGCAACGAAGTTGCCTGCGGTCAAGCCTGACGCTGCCGTGCGATCGTGTTCTGGTTGTCGAACACCATGTGGATCATCTCGGGCGTTTCGGTCAGCCGTGTACCGTCCATAGGCGTTGTGCCTTACTTTTCGGAATGCGCCATAAGAGAAGTTGCTGATAGGCAAATCGCGATCGCGCCCAGTAAGCGGTAGAGGTTTCGGTTCATATCCCAGCCCCGTCATAGAATTGTGGGCGACCGGCGCGGAGTGGCCGGTCGCTTTGTTCCGTGGTTCAGTTCGGCATCATCGCGCCAATTGCGTACATGCCGTCCGATCCCTTCACGAGCATAAGCGTAACCTCGTCGCCCGCGGCAATCTCACCCATCATTTGGGCGTTATCGAGAAGCGGCAAATCCATCGTCATCGCTGGCCAGCCGATCTCCGGGATTGGGTCGTGGCTGACATTGGCCATGCCGTCGCCGATCGAGTTAACGACGGCCTTTGCGTGTACGGCGCCTTCCATCTGTTCGGACGACATTGGCATGTTGGAATGGTCCATATTGCCGTGGTTCATCTGAGCGAGGGCCGGCAGGGTCGTGAAGGCCAGGAGGCCGAGCGTTGCAGTCAGTTTCTTCATTGTAAACTCCAGGAGTTCAGGTTGCAGTTTCTATTATTCGGCAGGCGCTGAATGTTCAGGCCGCAGAACGAGGGGGCCGATCTCGCGGTTGACACGGGGCAGTGCCAGCATCTTCCAAATCACGAAGATCGAAGGGATGACGAAAAGGGTCAGCAGGGTCGCGGTGACCATGCCGCCGATCATCGGGGCCGCAATCCGCTGCATGATCTCGGAGCCGGTGCCGGTGCCGTACATGATCGGGATGAGCGCCGCGAAAATCGTGGCCACCGTCATAACCTTGGGCCGGACCCGCAGAACCGCACCTTCGAAGACGGCCTCCTCGATGTCGTCCCGAGTCAGCTTTCGGTTCTCCGCCTGTGCGAGCTTGCGGCGCTTCTCCCAAGAAAGATTGAGGTAGAGAAGCATCACGATGGCGGTCTCGACCGCGACCCCCGCGAGCGCAATGAAGCCGACGAGCACTGCCACAGAGATGTCGAAAGCGAGATACCACAGGAACCAGACGCCCCCGGCCAACGCCAACGGCAGGGCCGCGAGGATGATGCTCACCTCGATGATCCGGTTGAAGGCCATGAAGAGCATCAGCGTGATGATCAGAAGCGTCGCAGGGGCCACGATAGTGAGCCGCTCTTGCATCCGTTCGATGTATTCGTACTGGCCAGACCAGGTGAGCGAATAGCCCGGGGGCAAGGTGACCTCTTCGGCTACTCGCGCACGGGCCTCAGCGACATAGCTGCCGAGATCGCGCCCTGCGATGTCGATGAAGACGAAGCCGGTGCGCCGGGCGTTCTCGGACCGGATCATCCCCGGACCGTCCACGATGCGGATGTCGGCAAGTGCCGCGAGCGGCACATGGGCACCCGAGGGTGTGACCACCGGCAAGGTTTCGAGCCGCTCGGGGCTGTCCCGCCAGGACTGTGGGTAGCGCAGATTGATCGGGAACCGTTCTAGCCCTTCGACGGACTCCGACACCTGCATGCCACCGATTGCCGTCTGAACAACGTCCTGCACGTCCCGGACGCTCATCATGTAACGGGCGGCCGCCTCTCGTCTCACGTCAATCTCGATGAAGCGCCCACCGATGGGTCGTTCGGCATAGGCCGAGGCGGTGCCATCTATCCCTTTTACCGCTTCTTCAACGGCGACACCGATTTGCTCGATGACGTCTAGATCGGCGCCTGAGATTTTCACGCCGACCGGCGTCTTGATCCCCGTCGCCAGCATGTCGATCCGGTTCTTGATCGGCTGGATCCACACATTCGTGACGCCCGGCACCTGAACCACACGGTCAAGTTCGTCGCGGATCCTCTCCATCGTCATTCCGGGGCGCCATTCCTCCTCGGGCTTCAGCTGGATCGTGGTTTCGATCATCGTCAGCGGCGCCGGATCGGTTGCCGTGTCCGCGCGTCCGAGTTTGCCGTGCACCGTCTCCACCTCGGGGATGGTTGCGATCAGCCGATCAGTTTGCTGCAGGACCTCGCGCGCCTTGCCGATCGAGACACCGGGGTAGAGCGACGGCATGTAGAGAAAGTCACCCTCGTTCAGTTCCGGCATGAACTCCGAACCGAGGCGCTGGAGCGGATACCACATCGAGGCGACGACCGCGGCGGCCAGAAGCGTCGTGGCCCAGGGCCAGGCGATGGCCGCGTCCAGGAATGGGCGATATGTCCAGACAACGATGCGATTGAGGGGGTTCTTGCGTTCGGGCAGGATCCGACCGCGAATGAAGTATCCCATCAGCACCGGCACCAGCGTGATCGACAAAATCGCCGCTGCCGCCATTGCATAGGTCTTGGTATAGGCCAGCGGCTTGAACAGCCGTCCTTCCTGATTTTCCAGAACGAAGACCGGAAGGAAGCTCACCGTAATGATGGCAAGCGAATAGAAAAGCGCAGGTCCAACTTCGGATGCGCATTCCTGCACGATCCGCCAACGGTTCTCAGCCGTCAGCTTCTCCTTTTCGAGCCGACGGTGCATCGCCTCGATCATCACGATGGCGGCGTCGACCATTGCGCCGATGGCGATGGCGATGCCACCCAGCGACATGATGTTGGCGTTCACGCCCTGGGCCTTCATCAGGATGAAGGCCGCGAAAATGCCCAGAGGAAGCGACAGTAGGATCACCAGCGACGAGCGCAGGTGCAGAAGGAACGCGGCGCAGACCAGCACCACCACGATGAATTCCTCGGTCAGCTTCTTCTGCAGGTTCTCGATGGCCCGTTCGATCACCCCGGAGCGGTCGTAAGTCGTGACGATCTCGACGCCCTCGGGCAGGTTTGGGCGCAGTTCTTCTATCCGAGCCTCCACCGCCTTGATCGTGGCCAGTGCGTTGCCGCCCCAGCGCAGGATCACAACGCCGCCCACAGCGTCGCCTTCGCCATTGAACTCGCCGACGCCGCGTCGCATCTCCGGCCCGAGCCGGATCTCGGCCACGTCGCCCAGCGTCAGCGCGGCACCTCGCTTATTGACCATCAAGGGCGCGCTGGCGAGGTCCGAAAGCTCGTCAATGTAGCCCGACGAGCGGATCATGAACTCCGCTTCGCCCATCTCGATCACGCTGCCCCCGGTCTCCCTGTTTGCGGCCTGGATCGCTCCGCGCAGCTGCGCGAGCGTGATGTCATAGGCTCTGAGCTTGTTTGGATCGACGACAACCTGGTACTGCTTGACCATCCCGCCGATGGTGGCGACTTCAGAGACGCCTTCGACTGCCTGTAGCTCGTATTTCAGGAACCAGTCCTGAAGCGTGCGGAGCTGCGACAGGTCATGGTTCCCGGTGCGGTCGATCAGGGCATATTGGTATATCCACCCTACGCCCGTCGCATCCGGGCCCAGCTGCGGGGAGACGCCCTCGGGAAGACTTCCGGTAATTTGGCCGAGATATTCCAGCACCCGCGAGCGCGCCCAGTAAAGATCAGTGCCGTCCTCGAAGACAACATAGACGAAGCTGTCCCCAAAGAACGAAAAGCCGCGCACGTCCTGCGCGCCTGGCACAGCCAGCATCGCCGTGGCCAGTGGATAAGTGATCTGGTTCTCGACCACCTGCGGCGCCTGACCCGGATAAGGCGTGCGCACGATCACCTGCACGTCGGACAGGTCGGGGATCGCGTCCACCGGTGTCTCGCGGATGGCCCAGACTCCGGCCGCCGCCATCATGAGCGCGAGCGCCACGATGATGAAGCGGTTCGCAATCGAGGCGCGGATGATGGCCGGAATCATTGAGAGACACTCCGAGCGGCGGCGGTGCCCACGAGGGTCATCGAGAAGTCGGGGTTGCGATGCAAAAGCAGGATGAGTTCTTCACCTGTGGGCAAGGCAGTCGGATCAATGTCATCAGCGATGGCGAAATCCATGGTCATGCCCGGCATGCCGATCTCGGCCATGGGTCCATGGGTGATGTTGGCCATCCGAGCGTCCGGGTCGACTGCGTTGATGGTGCCCGAGACCTCCATCGGCGGTTGCACGGGCTCAGCCCCCGCCAAAACCATCGTCATGCCGTCTGGGCGCGCAAAGGTAAGCGACACTTCCATCCCGGTCGGCAAAGAGGTCGGGTCGAGATCGGCATCGACGGAAAACTCCATTGTCATCCCTGGCATCCCGATCTCCATGATCGGCCCGTGGGTTATGGTCGCCCGCCCGGCCTCGGCATCGACGGCGTCGATGGTACCGGTGACGGTGATTGGCGGCGCACTCGGGACGACAGGCTCGGCGGCCGCCAGCACCATGGTCATTCCATCCGGCCTTGCGAAGGTGAGGGTCATCTCCTGATCTGTTTCGGTTCCAGAGAGGTCCAGTTCCGGGGCCACTGCGAATGCCATCGTCATGCCTGGCATGCCGATTTCAGTGATCGGTCCGTGGGTGATCGTTGCCTGTCCCGTTGCCGGGTTGATGGCGTCAATCGTTCCTGAAACGACGATTGGAGGAGCCGCCGCGGTCGGCGTCTCGTCAACTTCCTCCACCGCCGGTGCATCTTCGCCCTCGGCGCGCACCGCGATAATGGAGAACAAGCCGTTCTCATCCTTGGCGAGATCGAACTCGATTGGCGTATCGAGTGGCACGCTCGCGGGATCGATGCCGGCCAGATCAAGATCCATCTGCATGGCAGGCCAGCCCAGGTCTGGAATAGGGCCATGATCGAGCGTTAGCTTGCCTTCGGGCGTCACGGCCAGCGCCATACCTGTTCCCGTCGCAGCGACACCATCATCGGGACCCAGTTCGATCAGGCCAAGCAGACCGTCGGCGCCGCGTGCGGCGCGGAACGACACCTCCTCTCCCTCCCGCAGCCGGTCCAGCGACACGTCCGCGCGCACCGGGAACTCGGACGTCATTGCCGGCCAGTCGAGGCTTTCCAGGGCACCATGGCGAAGCGTCGCGACCCGCCGGTCACGGTCCAGCGCGACAAGCGTGCCTGTCCCACGAGCCGGCTCTTCATCGGTCGGCGCCATCCGCATGAAGCCCGCACTCAGGGCGCTTTCGCTGTCGATCAAAAATTGCGCCGAGGCGACGACCTCCTCACCCGGAGACAAGCCTTGCAGGATTTCCGTGCGGCCACCTTCTCCGAAACTGTCGCGAAGGCCCGTCGTGACGAGCCGCGGCCGGAATGTTCCCTCGCCCGTCTTCAGGATGACCCGCTCCGCCGATCCGGTGCGGATCACAGCCTCGGACGGAACTGTAAGTGCCTGACGGCTTGTATTGGGAAGGAGGCTCACGTTGCCGAACATGCCGGGCCGAAGCAAGCCTTCCGCATTGTCGAACCGCAGGCGGACGGGAAGAGTGCGCGTGCGCGGGTCGAGCTCGGGATAGATGTAGTCGATCCGGCCCTCGAAGATCCTGCCGGGAAGATGCTCGAAGCGGGCGACAGCAGTCATGTCTTCGGACAGGCGCGAGATGTCACGCTCGAACACATCCACGATCAGCCAGACCTGGCTCAGATCCGTGATCGAGACCGCCTGGGTGCCGGGTTGCAGGAACATGCCATCCGCAGCCTCAAGGGCCACTACGATGCCATCTCTTGGAGCTTCTACGGTGATGCGGCGCGCAATTTCGCCGGATGCCTCGATCTCTGCAATCTGTCTGTCGGTAGCCCCATGGCTGCGCAATTTGTTACGCGCAGCCTCAAGGGACAGGCCGGTGCCTCGCTCAAGCGAGCGCAGGAAATCGAAGCTCGCGACGCCGAATTCCGGAGAAAAGAGCTCGAACAGCACGTCGCCTTTTCGTACGACGTCGCCAACCGCCCTGACGTTCAGAACCTCGATCCATCCATCGACGCGCGTGTGGACATGGCTGGTCAGATGCTCGTCGTAGCTGACAAATCCGACGGTTTCGATCCTTGGCGCCACATCCGTCATCCGAGCTAGCGCGGTCCGTACCCCGATGGCGTTGATCTCGGCCGCGCTGAGCGAGACCTCCGAAGGGTCGTCGGAAGGTTCCTGCCCGGCATAAACCGGGATCAGATCCATTCCCATGGGCGACTTGCCCGGGCCGGGTTGCCGGAAATTCGGGTCCATCGGAGCGACCCAATAGAGGATCTCCGGACCGTCCGATCCCCCGGTATTCTCCGGATTAAGGTAGAGCCTCTCAAGTGTGATACCGCCTGCGGTGCCGCCCGCCAAAGCAAGGATCGCGAGAGCCGTGTAGCGTCCACGCATTGCAACCTCCTGCCAGCCGATCCGCTGTGGATCGGCCAAGAAATCAAGATGAACCCGAACCGCTAAAAGGCTCGGGTCCGCAAGAACCTGTCAGGAAAGTCGGGGAGGGCGTTCAGGGAGAGGGGTGTCGATCGAAGGTCCGACCAGATTTGTCATCCGCTGAGCGCAGGCGCTTCGGCTGTGATCAGTGGCCAGTAGAATGTCAGAATGTTGAAATTCAGAAAGGCAGCAAACCGATACATGGCAGTTTGACGCGGCCTTGCTCTCGGGTTCACAGCATTCTGCGTTGGGGTTCCCGGATGTCATATGGTGCGATGCGTGGTCTATCGATCCGGTGTCGGACGATATCCAAGCGACGTTTCCATGAATGTCATGCCCCGCGTGGTCCATCGAAACGGCCGCAGCCAGTCCTGTGATCATGAGCGACATGCACATGATCAGCGCCGTTAGACGCTTCGCTGCAAATCTGTACGCGACCGTTGCCATGACTCTGAAATAGTTTCGGCTACGTATCGAGACAACTAGATTTTGCGTGAACGCGTCTGAAGGGGCGCTGTTTCATGACTGATAAGTCCGTCAAGCAGTCATTCGGCCAAGTGGGCCTCGGTCCGAACCTGACCGAAACCGTCAGATGTCTCCTAAGAGCGGTATCCGGAAGTGCCTCTGCTCGCACGCTGGCAGACGCAGAAACCACTCCGGCTGAGTCGCCAGCTGCGCTGCAGAAAGAAAAGCTGCCGTTCGAACCGACTGTTGCGTGTTTTTTGCCCTGAGGTCCGAGTTGCGGACAAAACTGCCGGTCGCTTGTATTCAGCAATCAAAGGCTTAGGCGTAGCCTTCAACGGAAGAAGTTATCATTGACTTAATTCAAGGCTACCGGCGCGTGTAGGTGGCAACCTGAGTAACGCCAAACACTATCCGCCGAGGGCTGGTGGGGTTTAATTTCCTGCGCTTCGCTACATTTTTTCCGAAAGTCAGCAGATTGGCGCTGCTGGCCATAACTATGCAGCCACGAACCGCTACGGTGTCGTGGAATACCAAAGATGGTATCCATTACATAGCAGAGTCTCCATTTTTTGGAAATTCGAAGCGGTACTCTCTTCCGTGTCAAGCGGAAACGCTTTCAAATGTACCTTAAACCTGCAATTTGCTACATTACAGACGTGGAAAAGAGTGCATTTACAATAAGAAACCTAAAGAGAGTCTACGGCGAAGGGCCTGCGGCCGTGCACGCATTGCGTGGAGTAACTCTAGACATTCCGGAACGAGAAATCGTTGTGCTACTTGGCGCTTCAGGCAGCGGAAAATCGACCTTGCTGAACATTGTCGCGTTGATCAGCCCCACCTGAGTGGTCCAGTTTGACCATTAGTGCATAAGCGACCAATTTTCCGTCTAGTCGCCGATAATATTCCTGATCCTTTCGATGGTCGCGTTATCCACTTCGACCCCTTGCAAACGCGCCTTCACTCGATGCTTCCGGCGTCCTTCACCAGGCAGTCGTGCACCGTCCTGCGCCTCAAATGCGTCGGTTAAGCGAGAAAGAAGCGCTGCATATCTGTCGCCGGCCGTTTTCTCGGGATCAATAGCAATGAAGAATTGACCAGTCTTTGGCGGACCGCCGACGGTTCCGGAAAACGGCGAGGCGTCTATCCCGAGCGTAGCGCCTGTCATCAAAACCGCCATCGTCTCGACGAGTAGAGCCGCGCCGACCCCTTTGTAACCTCCTGATGGGGCCATCGATCCCTTCAGCCCGACCTCTGGATCAGTGGTCGGGTTGCCATCGGGGTCCAGCGCCCAACCTACCGGGATCGGCTTACCTTCGCGGGCGTGCTTCATAACTTCGCTCTTGGCGATTGTGCTGGCACTCTGATCGATCAGGATTGCCGGTTCGCGGTCGAGGCCCGGAACGGCGATCGAAAGGGGATTCGTGCCGACCACGGGTTTGGACCCGCCGGATGGAGCTATCGATGCTGGCGCATTGGTGAATCCGAGTCCGACTAGCCCGGATCGCGCCAATTGCGCCGTGTGATAGCCCAGAACGCCACAATTGTAACTGTTTCGAATGGCCAGCGCCGCGATACCTTGTTCGCGCGCCAGTGGCACCAGGCGCTCGAAGCCAAGATCGATCGCAGAATGGGCGAACCCAGTCATTGCATCGACGCGGACCACTGATGGACTGGATACCTCGAGCTTTGGCTGCGCCTGACCGTCGACTTTACCGCAACCTACGTGCTCGCAGTAAATCGGGATGTAGGCCAGGCCGTGACTCGCGATCCCGTCGGCCTCGGTCGCGCTTGTGGCAACGGCAAGTGGCCGTGCATTAGCCTCCGATGTACCAGCCGCAACAAGCGCGCGAAAGCTGAGGTTCTCGATATCAGCGAGGCTGAGTGTAGTTGTCGGCATTAGTGAAACCTCGGCTTAATCATTGTCGGACAGTCCGGCACCCGCGCCCTTGAGGCGCGACTCCTCGGTGGCCGGCGCATAAGTACGATGGGCAAAGGCCAACAGTGCCGCCCAATCATTCGCGTCGGGATCTGCGCGCAGACGGTAGCTGTATGGCTGATCAATCGTTCCTCCGATACAGATACTGGCCCCAACAGACGAACTCGGAGGCGCACCGCTCGACGACAAAAGCTCGCCGTCTGTACACAAGACCAAATCGTCAAGGACAACCTCTACGGGCTTTTCGAACTCACGGGCCAGAAGAGCGGCAAAGGGTGCCAAAAACACCGGTACAGCCACAGCCCCAAGCCGGATGTCTTTGCCGCCAAGTTCGTGGGCGCGATCTGAAATTGCCGCACCTGTCGCCAGAGGGCACAAAATGCCGCCCCTCGCGGTCCAGGGCTCGCTGCCGGTTTGAGGCAACCACCCAGCGATGTTTTGCCCGTCGATCCGCTCAAGTAGTTCAGTGAGTGCTCTGCAACCGTCAAGATCGCGCGAGCAAAGCCAGCGAGTTGCCTTCCCGGCTTCCTCCGCCAGCCCCCAAGGATAGCCCGCGCCGCGTGCCGCCCTCTTTGCGGTAGCCTCGATCTCATTCAATGACAGGTTCATACCGAGAACTCCGGAAAGACCCAGTCATCAGCATTGGTCGGCGTCAGCTCCTCGGGATACGGCGCGCCCGCGTACATGCAAATGCGTACCCAGCGGTCCGAACGCGGGTCGAAATGCGTTGCTCCGAAAAACGAAAGCTTCGCCCGCAGCATGTCGATCGGCATGACATCTGCTGCGATCGTGTTGTCGTGGATCTCGCCATAGGGCGCGATGCGGCTGATCTGGGCGCGGCGGACGGTGTGGCGATGCTCGGGGTGGTTCAGCAGGAACTCGGCAATCGGCGCATCATCACCCCAGTCTTGCAGCGCGGCGAAGGCCTTGGCGGCATCTCGGGCCGGGGCCAGGGGCTGTTCGTAATCCGATACTGGTTCTTCAAAGCGCTCGCCCAGGCGCGGTTCCAGTTTTTCCTCGGACACATACCAGGCTCGGGCGCAATTCTGCGAGTTCTGCCAATCCAGTTTCAGCGCCCAGCCGAATGAAGTCTCCAAAAGCCGCCGGACCTCGCCAATCGGCATTGCGCCATCGATGCGGAACGCGGCCGCGTTGCTGTCCGCCATGCAATGCGCCAGGCCATCAACCAACTGGCCGTACGGTTCTAGAATGAGAGAGGCGACAAGCTCCTGCCCCTCCTCGCTCAACGCGCTTTCGGACCAAAGGACTAGACGGTTCCACGGCTCGGGACCGTCGAGGTTGCTGCCGTCCACGAAATCGCGCAGGCGGCCGAGGTCGCTCCGCAGATCAGAGAGTTTCGCAATCTGAAACGGATGCTCAGACCTCCACTGCGCTACAGAGATCTCTGTTCGCGCTAGTCTGTCCAGAAAGACGGCAATTTCTTCGGATGTAGCTGTGTCAATTGACCGTACGCGAGAGATCGCCTCTTCGCGGGCCATGATCCAGTTGTTGAACAGGATTGGGTGATTGACGATGAAAGGCGCCATTCCCAGTCCAGTTGAATTCCCGATTCCGAGCCGCCGGGCGATTGCTGGATCAAGATCGGCTGCCCGGTCCCCGCCTTTTGCCCGTGCCATGTGCTGGACGAGGTCACGCACGAAGATTCTGGTCAGATAGACCGACAACATCTCGGCCTGGAACGGCACCTGCATCTCGGGGCGGTCGGCGATCGCCTCGCGGTCGGCCGCGCCGAATTTGCCGGATCCGTACACGGCCGTCGTCCGCATCAGGTAGCCGACATCGTCGATCATCCCCGCGTCGGGCTGCCGTCCGGCCGCGAGGGCGTCGACGACATGCCGCCAGAGCCGGACGGAGCGGTTGGCGCGCGACAGCGACAGCTCCCTCTCGGACACGCGGCCGGCCTCTTGCAGGGGAACATTCCGCGCGAGCCGGTCGATATCCTGCGGTGTGGGAACGCCGTCGAACAAGGCGAAGGTGGCGTCCCAGGCCTCGGCGATGACCCGGTCGGACCGCAACTCGTCCGGAAGGTCATGGGCGAAGGACACCAGCGAATAGCTGCGCGTCGGGCCCGTCGCGGTATACACCGCCCGCCCGACGCCTTTTGGGTCGATATCGAAAACGGGGCGGGTGAACGTCCAGCCCTCGCCGGCTAGCCGGCGGGTGAGGATGCGCATGAAGCTCAGACGGCATTGATGAAGAGACCCCAGCCGCCTGAGCGTCATGACCCGGGCCGGGTCCCGCCGCGCGATATGGGGCGCCGTACGGGTCACGACGCCGGGCCGGGGCCGAAACTCTCGGCGAAGAAGCGGTACCAGTTCCACCCCATGATCCCTGCGACCTCGGCGTCGCTCATGCCGACCTCGCGCAGCCCGGCCTCGATAGTCCCGAAATCGCGGTTGTCCCGAAACCAGTCGGGCATCTCCGGGAAACCCGGATTGGACGCGGACCCTTCGCCGTAGTCGATCTGCTTCGTCCAACGCCCCGTCCGCATCCACTCGACCACGCTGTCGGGCTGATCCTGGCAAAGGTCGGAACCGATCCCGAGGTGATCGGTGCCGAACCTGTCAGCCGTGCGCGCGATCATCTCGCAGAAACTTCGCAGCGTGCAGCCGGATTTGTCGCGCAGGTGATGGGGATAGAGCGAAAAGCCCAGCATGCCCCCGTTCTGCGTCACCGCACTGATGACATCGTCTTTTTTGTTTCTGAGTGCGGGCGACCACGCATGGGGGTTGGCGTGGGTGATGGCGATCGGGCGGTCCGATATCTCGGCGGCCTCGATCGTGGATCGGTCGGCCGAATGGCTCATGTCTACGACCAGGCCGACGCGGTTCATCTCGCGGATCACCTGCCGTCCCATGCGGGTGATGCCGGTATCCTCGGCCTCGTAGCATCCGGTCGCCAGCAAGGACTGGTTGTTGTAGGTCAGCTGCATGAAGCGCGCGCCCAGCGTGTGAACGATCTCGACCAGCCCGATGTCGTCCTCGATCGGGCTGGGGTTTTGAAACCCGAAGAAGATCGCCGTCCGCCCGGTCTCGCGCGCGGTGTCTATGTCGCCGGCCCACCGCCCCTTCATGATCAGGTCGGGATGGGTTTCGAACCACCGGTTCCAGGTCTCGAAGTTCAGAACGGTTTCGCGGAAAGTCTCGTGATAGGCGATGGTGACGTGCACCGCATCGACGCCGCCTTCCCGCATCTGCCGGAAGATCTTCTCGGACCAGTTGGCGTATTGAAGACCGTCGATCCGCATCAGCTCGGACTACCTGCGCTGATGTAGGCGGTTTTGACCGTCGTGTAGAACTCTGCCGCAGCCCGTCCCTGTTCCCTTGGACCATAGGAACTGTCGCCGCGTCCCCCGAATGGCACATGATAGTCAGTTCCCGCCGTCGGAAGATTGACCGTAACGACGCCGGTCCGGGCATTTCGCCGGAAATGGGTAGCACGGGCGAGATCGCGGGTGACAATCCCGGATGTCAGCCCAAAATTCGTGTCGTTAACTGTCGCCAATGCCTCTTCATAGCTGTCGACCCGGATCACCGCGGTCAGCGGCGCAAACATCTCTTCCCGATTGATACGCATAGTATTGTTTGTATTTAGAAAAACACCAGGTGACATATAGTAACCGTCGTGGGGCAAATCGAGCCGTTCTCCTCCGCAGGCGAGTTCAGCCCCCTCGGATTTCCCGAGCTCGACATAAGCAAGGTTCTCCCCTAGTTGCTGGGCGCTAACGACTGGGCCCATCTGGGTGCCGTCCTCGAGTGCGTGGCCAACCTTCATGGCCTTTGCACCGGCCACGAGCTTTTCGACGAAAGCGTCGTGAACAGAAGAATGCACAATCAGCCGGGAGGATGCCGTGCACTTCTGACCCGTCCCGCCGAACGCGCCGCCCAACGCGACCGATACAGCGAGATCAAGGTCTCCGTCGTCCATGACGGCGAGCGCGTTTTTCGAGCCCATCTCCATCTGGACCTTGGTGAGGTTTTGAATAGCCGCTGCGGCAATCCCCCTGCCGACCGGCACGGACCCGGTAAACGAAATCGCATTCACTATCGGGCTTTCGACGAGTCGTTGCCCTACTGCGCGTCCCGATCCCATCAACAGTGAAAAAAGACCTTTAGGTATGTCCTGTTTTGCGATGATTTCGCTTAGAGCGACCGCTGAAGCCGGCGTGGCATTGGCGGGTTTCCAGATAACCGCGTTTCCATAGCAAAGCGCCGGCGCGATCTTCCAGGAAGCGGTCGCGGTCGGGAAGTTCCAGGGTGAGATAACGGCGACAACGCCGACCGGTTCTCGACGCACGTCGATTTCAACTCCCGCTCGAACGCTATCTGCGTTCTCGCCGATCTGGCGCAGGCACTCGGCGGCATAGTAAGTGAAGAACTGACCGGCGCGGTACACCTCGCCTTTGCCCTCCGCCAGTGGCTTGCCTTCTTCACGACTTAAAAGCGTGCCGAGTTCATCAGACCGGGCCATGAGTTCGTTGCCAATGTCCATCAGAACAGCTTGTCTGCGCTCAATCCCGACAGCGGCCCACTCCCTTTGTGCGTTCCGGGCCTGATCGAGAGCAGCGTCTATCTGATCGGGACTCGCTTGCGCGAATAAGCCGACCAGATCGCTTAGATCGGATGGGTTGCGGTTTTCGACTTCGCTCTCACCCGCAACCCACTCCCCTGCAATGAAATTTTTCTTTGCGTATGACATGCCCCGGCCCAGATGATTGATGGGCAAACATGGACCTTGCACGCCATATCAGTCAAACTTAATCTTCAGGAAGTTTGAAGCTGTGATCAAGATCGAAATGCTCCGTTGCATTGGAGCGGTGGCTCAGGCCGGTAACCTTGCCGACGCGGCCATTCGACTGGGGCGAACGCAATCGGCCTTTTCGAAGACCCTGAAGCACTTGGAAGAACACCTTGGCCAGCCGCTTTTTGAAAGCGAGAGGAAAAACCGTCTGTCTCCGCTTGGGCACGAAGTCTTTCGCTCGCTCAGCAGCAGTTGCGTCAATTAGACGATACCATTGACGCCATTGAATCTGCCGCACAGGCACCTCCCCGCGGAAGAGGTTGAAAGGCTGATCGCCGATCTCATCAGAGCGAGATTGGAGAGACACGATGTTGAGACGCGTCTTATCCGGGATCTATCTGCATCAGAGGTTGGCGCCACATCTGCCAAACTACATGAGGTGCAAAAGACACAGGACTGTCTGGCGTTGGTCGAGCGGGCAGATATCGCGCCAGGCGATATCGTCGTTCGTATGCACGTCGAAGACATCTCGAAGCTGGTTTAGGGTCAGGACTCATAACCAGTATATGACGAGAGCGGCAAGGGCGATGGCGGACAGGAAGACTTTCGGGCATCTGTCGTAGCGGGTTGCCACCCGCCGCCAATCCTTGAG